>NZ_JCBAJO010000418.1:0-1885 GCF_059772245.1 Cupriavidus sp. R6-3 | reverse complement strand
GTCGCTGTCGTCGAACACCAGCTGGTTGGCACCTTCGCCGCCATGTTCGCGGCTCTTGAAGCCGCTCAGGGCAGCGGCGTTACGGTGACCTTCCTTATCGGCGCTCATGCCGTGCCACGCCGGTGCATGGCCGCCGGCCACATTGGCCTGTGCGCTGGGCGCGGTGTCGCTGCCTTGCTGATAGACGGAGCCATCGGTAGCAGCCGCCTGCTTGCCGCCCGGCGTCGGCGCAATGCCGCCCTCGCCCTGCCCGTTGTACAGCGCGCCGATCACGATCGGCTGGTCGATATCGTCGTCGGCGAACTTGACCAGCACCTCCTGGCCGATGCGCGGCAGCCATTGCCAGCCCATGCCGGCGCCGGCCTGGCGCTGCGCCACCCGGATCCAGCGCGTGCTGCGGTCGTCCTCGCGCTCGCCTTTCTGCCACGGGAAGCGGACCCGGATCTCGCCGCGCGGGCTGACATGGTGTTCGGCATCGCCGCTCGGCTGCGTCTCGCCTTGCGGGCCGACCACGGTGGCGGTCTGCACGCCGAGCGCCGTAGGAGCGGAGAACAACCGTGCACCATCGGCATCGGCCACGCGCGGGCGCCACGGGCGCCGCGCGTCGCAGGCGCGGAACAGGTTGGCGTAGCCGTATTGCTCGGCGGCCTGGCGCAGCGAGGCCGTCGGCACGCTGCGTTCCACCGTATGACCCTGCGCCAGGAAGCCCATCGTCATCGGCCCATTCTCCGGCGCGCTGGGCGGCGTATCGAAGCACAGCGCCGCATCGAGCGGGCCGAGCCGCTGGCCCAGCGCCGCACGCGTCTCCGCTGCCAGATTGTTCAGGCCGCAATGCTCGACGATATCGAGCAGCAAGGGATACGCGGCCTCGGCGTCTTCCTGCCTGGGCAGATGCGGGCAATCGGCAACCGCCACACGGGTGCCGCTGACGAAGGTGCGCACGGTACCCTGCCCGGCAAACAGCTGCGCGCGTGCCTCGATGCTCTCCATCAATTGCTCGGCCAGCCGCTGCGCGCCGGCCGCATCGCCGACCACCGACTGGCTGACCGACAGATAGGGCTCGGGACATTGCGCGCCGCCGCCGAGCTTGGCCGGAGCATGGCCGCGCAGCGTGCGCTTGCCATTGCCGTCCCACGCGACCACCGCGACACCGGGCACCGTCACGCGGCTATGGCAGGCCAGCTGCTGCACGGCGTCGGCTTCTACCTGGCTGTGCGCGCGGTGATAGCGAACGCTTGAAACCTGACCTTCCAGCAATTGCGGACTGTCGGCGAAGATGGATAACGCATGGCCCGACGGCGCGTGCTCGTCCTCGACGAAGGCAAAACCCAACCCCGCCTCGGCCAGCAGCCGCGACAGGAAGGCGTAATCGGTCTCGCGATATTGGCTGACGTGTTCGCGCGGACCCAGCGCATCGATGCGCTGCTGCGCGCCCGCGGTGTAGCGCCACACCGCATGGGGTGCGTACGGCGACAGGATCTGTTCGGCGATATCGGCCAGCGTACGATTCTGAAATACCTGGCTGTGCCGCTGCTGCGTGGCCAGCCACAGCCACGGCACCACGGTCAGCCGATAGCGCGCCAGGCTGCCATCGGCGCCGAGCTTCTCGGCCTTGCGCACCAGGCCGCTGCGGCGAATACGGCCGCCGTCGGCCAGCGTGGTCCCCAGCGTCACCTTCGCGCCGAGCAGGGACTTGAGCGGCAATCGCGCGTTGGCGCTGACCGCGACGATGCGCCATTCGCTCAGCTCAGACAGCGCCTCGCGGCCGAGCCAGGCCTCGACGGCCAGTTCGCCGATGACCCCCTCGCCTTCGAGCTGGAACAGCCGCCGCGCCGGGGAAAACAGGGGCTGAATCAGGGTGGTGTGGTCCATGGCGGTTCGGTGT
>NZ_JCBAJO010000417.1:0-1912 GCF_059772245.1 Cupriavidus sp. R6-3 | reverse complement strand
CTGGACGCGCTCGACATGCGCCCGGCGCTGGCCGCCGACGATGCCGGCGCGCAGCTGCTCGATGCGCTGGCGCGGCTCGACGAGCTGCCCGACGACGAGGCCGGCGCCACCGCCACGCTGACGCTGGCCGAATTCCGCGCGATGCTGGCCGCGCTGCTCGAAGCGGTGGCCTACAAGGAGCCGAGCGAGCCCGCCGCCGCGCGCATCACGATCCTGCCGCTGAACGGCGCGCGCATGCGGCGCTTCGACGGCGTCGTGATCGTCGGCTGCGACGACGCGCAACTGCCGTCGACCGCCGCCGAGCTGATGTTCTTCTCCAACCAGATGCGGCGCGAGCTCGGCCTCGAGGACCGCGAGGCGCGCTTCGCGCAGCAGGCGCGCGACCTGGCCGAGGTGCTGCTGAACAACGACGACGTCGTGATGACCTGGCAGCGTTTCGGTGGCCGCGGCGAGCCGAAGCATGTGTCGGGCTGGCTCGAACGATTGGCGGTGCATTGCGAAGCCGCCGGCGCGCCGATCGGGGCGAGCGTCGTGCCTTCGCTGCACGAGGCCGGGGCAGAGGTCCGCAATATGCCCGCGCCCTCGGCGCCGGAGCTGGCCCCCGCGCGCTGGACCGCGCAGTCGTACAACATGCTGCGCCGCTGCCCGTACCAGTTCTTCGCCGGCCGCATGCTGGGCCTGGCCGGCCTGGAAACGGTCAGCGACGACCTCGAGAAGCGCGATATCGGCGAGCTGCTGCACCAGATCCTGCTGCGCTATCACCGCGACGTGCAGGCACAGGACGTGCGCGACGACGCGGCCCGCATCGCCCATCTGCAGGCGGTCTCGCGCGAGGTCTTCGACGGCGTGATGGCCGAGGACGGCAATGCGATCGGCTACTACCGCCGCTGGCTCGCGGTGCTGCCTTCGTATGTCGCGTGGCAGGCCGCGCGCGAGCGCGAAGGCTGGTACTGGCATGCAGGCGAGCTCGACGCCGGCGCCGACCTGCCGATGCGCGACGGCCAGCCGATTCGGCTGCATGGCCGCATCGACCGGCTCGACCGCCATCGCGACGGGCGCCATGCGGTGCTCGACTACAAGACGCAGAGCGCCGCGCGCCTGAGGCGCAAGGCGCGCGACGCGCAGGAAGATTGCCAGTTGCCGTTCTACGGCCTGCTGCGCGCCGATGCGCGCGCGGGCAGCTGGATCGCGCTGGAGGACGGCCGCAACGAACCGCGCAGCGCGTCGCCGGCCAGCCGCCGCGAGGTCTCGCTGCCGGACTTCGACGAGGCGGTGGCGTGGCTGCACGAGCAGCTGACGCACGACGCGCTGCGCCTGCGCGAGGGCGCGCCGCTGCCGGCCTTCGGCGACGCCGCGGCGTGCACCTGGTGCAATGCGCGCGGGCTGTGCCGCAAGGGGTATTGGCAGTCGACGGCGCTGCCGGAGGCGGTCGCCGCCGCGCCCAGATACACGCACGAGCGCGCGCCCGCACAGCAGTCCGGCTCGCCGGAAGGGCGAACGGCCAACGAGCCGCCGGGGCGGCAAGGGCACGAGCAGATGAGCGAACAGGCGAACGAACAGGCGAACGAACAGGCGAACGAACCAACGAGCCAACAAGCGACCGAACCAACGACCGAACCAACGACCGCTCCATCGAGCAACAAGCAAGGAGGACCGCTGGCATGACCGTGCACGCCTATCTGCGCGACGGGCAGGACGTCAGCGAAGCCGAATTCACGCGCGCCGCCTGCGATCCCGCGCGCTCCGTGGTGGTCGAGGCCTGCGCCGGCAGCGGCAAGACCTGGCTGCTGGTGGCGCGGCTGCTGCGCCTGCTGCTGGCCGGCGCCGAGCCGAGCCAGATCCTCGCCATCACCTTCACCCGCAAGGCCGCCGAGGAAATGCGCGAGCGCCTGCTGGACGTGCTGGCGCAACT
>NZ_JCBAJO010000416.1:0-1916 GCF_059772245.1 Cupriavidus sp. R6-3 | reverse complement strand
CCGGCTGCGGGGAATCGACGCGATAGAGGCATAGCCGGTGCTCGCCCTGCTCGACATGGAAGGCGGCGCTCTCGCGGGTGTCCTGCACCAGCTGGCGCAGCACCGGCATCACGGCCGTCTCCAGCGAGAACGACGCGGCATAGACCGCGTGCAGGCGCGCGACCTCGGGGCCGAGGCCGTAGCGGCCGTCGGCATGCCGCACGACCAGCCGCGCATGCTCGAGCGAGGCGAGCAGCCGCAGCAGCGTACTTTTGTAGAGGCCGGAACGCTGCGCCAGCTCGGCCAGCGTCAGCGCGGTATCGCCGAGCCGGAACGCGCGCAGCAGGAACAGCGCGCGATCCACCGCTACCGCGCCGCCCTCGGCGGCATGCTTGTCGGCTTCGGAAACCTGGGCGGCTTTACGGGGCATCGGTGATGGGTCAGCGGATCGGCGGGTCGCGGGCGCGGCGGGCGGATGCAGCCGGGCGCGCGGCGACCGTGCACCGTATAGAACGGCGCTTTCTTTGTCAATGCAGACCGCTTCGCGTCACCGGCCTCCCCCCGGACCCGGGCCGCCTCATCCCGGCTCCAACGCGGCTGGCCACCTCAGCGGCCGCACCCGAGCCGTCTCACCCGAGCCGCCTCACCCGAGCCGCCTCACCCGAGCCGCCTCACCCGAGCCGCCTCACCCGAGCCGTCTCACCCGAGCCGCCTCACCCGAGCCGCCTCACCCGAGCCGTCTCGCCCCCGGCCACCTCACGCCAACCGCCGCACCACCGCGTCCGCAAACTCGCGCGTGCTGGCCTTGCCCTTCAGGTCGCCGGTGCGGATGTTGTCCTCGTTCAGCGTCCGGTCGATCGCGGTGCGCATCCGCTGCGCCAGGTCCTGGCGGCCGACATGCTCGAGCATCAGTCCGGCCGCCAGCATCAGCGCGACCGGATTGGCCACGCCCTTGCCCGCGATGTCCGGCGCGGAGCCGTGCACGGCCTCGAAGACCGCCGCGTGCTCGCCGATATTGGCGCCCGGCGCCAGCCCCAGCCCACCGACCAGTCCCGCGATCTGGTCCGACAGGATGTCGCCGAACAGGTTGGTGCACAGCAGCACGTCGAACTTCCACGGGTCCAGCACCAGCTGCATCGCGCAGGCATCGACGATGCGGTCCTCCATCTCGACCCGCCCCGCATAATCGGCCGCCACCTCGCGCGCGGCCTCCAGGAAGATGCCGGTCAGCGCCTTCAGGATGTTGGCCTTATGGACCACGGTGACCTTCCTGCGGCCATTGCGCAGCGCGTATTCGAAGGCGAAGCGGGCGATGCGCAGGCAATCGGCGCGCGTATTGGTGCCGGTGGACACCGCCACCGCGCGCGGATCGTCGCCGACGGCAATGTAGTAGTCGTGCGCGACATAGAAGCCGCCGACGTTCTCGCGCACCAGCACCAGGTCGATGTCCTGATAGCGGCCGGGCACCAGCGTGCGCGCCGGCCGCACGTTGGCGTACAGCTGGAACAGCTCCCGCAGCCGGACGTTGACCGAGCGGAAGCCCCCGCCCACCGGCGTGGTCAGCGGCCCCTTCAGCGCCAGCCCGGTGCGGCGGATGCTGTCCAGCGTGGCCTCGGGCAGCGGGTCGCCGCTGGTCTCCAGCGCCGCCATGCCGGCCTGCTGCGTTTCCCAGGCGAACGGCGCGCCCAGCGCGTCCAGCACCTGCAAGGTGGCGGCCATGATTTCCGGGCCGATGCCGTCGCCGGGAATCAGCGTGGCCGGGATGGCGGCACCGCCGCCGGGGGTCGCGCTGGTGGTCGCGCCGGGGGTCGCGCCGGGCGTCGTCCTGTCGGCCTTGTTGGTCGGATTTGCATCGGTTTGCACAGGCGATCTCCACAAATTGACAATGACTTCGGGTGGCAGCGGCACGCCGAGGCGACGAACAGCCCGGGCCGGCA
>NZ_JCBAJO010000415.1:0-1955 GCF_059772245.1 Cupriavidus sp. R6-3 | reverse complement strand
AAAGCCGCCGGTGCGGGCCACCAGCGCGGTGGCGAACGGCGGCCCGACGATCTGACCGAGCCCGTACGCGGCCGTCATCAGCCCGATCAGCCGCGGCGCCTGGCCGCCGGCCAGCCGGCGCGCCTCGTGCATGGCGAACAGCACCAGCGCGGTGAACGGCAGCCCCGCCAGCAGGCTGCTGAGCGCGAAACCGGCCAGCGTCGGCCACACCGCCGCGATCGCCACGCCCGCCGCCTGCATGCCATAGGCCAGCGCCAGCAGCACGCGGTTGTCGTGCCGCACGCCGATGCGCACGGCCGTCAGCGCGCCGAGCGCCACCGCGGCGCCGAACAGCGGCCAGAACAGGTCCGCCCACAACGAGCCCGGCATCGCCTGGCGCGCGATCACCGGCAGGAAGGTCGCGGTGATGATGTAGCCGAAACCGGCCAGCCCGTAGGCCACGGTCAGCGCCCAGGCCTCGCCGGACCACGCCGCCATGCGCGGCGGCGCCGCCGCGGCGGAAGCCGTGGCCGAGTGGGGCGCCGAGTCGGGCTGGAAGATGCGCCATACCGCCGCCACCAGCACCAGCGCCAGCACGCCGAACGCGATCCAGCCCCAGGCCGCGCTCCAGTCCATGCCGACCATGCCGAAGGCCGAAACCCCGGTGGCGACGATGCCGATGCCCGGTCCGCAGAAGATCAGGCCCCCGAGCGCCGGCTTGCCCGCCTCGGCCAGCCGCTGCATGCACCAGGCCGCGGTATAGACCAGCACGAAGGCGCTCGCGACACCGGCGGCGGCGCGCCACAGCGACCAGGACAGCATGCCCAGCGGCAACGCCATCGCCAGCGTCAGCGCGACGGTGGCCGCCAGGCCCCAGCGCACCATGCGCGCGGCATCGGGCCGGATCAGCAGGCAGGCCAGCGCGCCGACGAAATAGCCGATGTAGTTCCAGGTCGCGATCCACCCGCCCTGATGCAGCGTCACGCTGCCGTCGTGCAGCATCATCGGCAGCAAGGGCGTGAAGGCGAAGCGGCCGATGCCCATGGCGACGGCCAGCGAGACCAGGCCGCCGAGCGCGACCGCCCAGGCGCCCGGACGGCGGGCTTCGCTGCCAGCGAGCGTGCCGTGGACCAGCTCGGGATTGCGGGAGGGCGAGACTGACACGATGCGGATTCTCCGTTCTGGCGCGTCGGCGATCCCGCTATCGTACCCGCGGCGGGCAAAGCGCGACGGCGGCGCGCCAAGACCACGGCACCGTCCCGGGCAAGCCGTGTCGTGTCGCCTACACTGGAATGAGCGCCGCAAGGCGTTTCAGCGCCTCGACGAACTGGTCGTCCCCGCGCACGCGGGGGACCCAGTGGCTGTCCAGGACGCCGCATTTCCGCTTTCGCGGGAACGACACGATGACCGTTGCAGCGCAATCGGCGGACGGCGCGCCACTGGGCGGCCACCGCGCAAGCAATGGTGCGAACGCTGGCGCGGCAGCCTTGGCCCCGCCGGCGCGAAGGACTTCACGAGCGCAGACCATGAACGCACAGGCAAGCTTCGCGCGGCGGCTCGCCGCCGTCCTGCTGCTGATCGTCGGCATGACGCTGGCTCTGGCCCAGCCCGGCGGCCCGGCCGACCGCGCGCGTGCGCAGCCGGGAGGCGTTGCGCCGGTCTACCTGATTCCGCTCAAGGGCGCGGTCGGCCCGGCCAGCGCCAGCTTCGTGCGGCGCGGCTTCGAGCAGGCGCGCCAGGCCGGCGCCCAGCTGATCGTGCTGGAGATGGACACGCCCGGCGGGCTGGACCCATCGATGCGGCAGATCATCCAGGACATCCTCGCGAGCCCGGTGCCGGTGCTGAGCTACGTCTATCCGGGCGGGGCGCGCGCCGCCAGCGCCGGGACCTACATCCTCTACGCCAGCCATCTGGCCGCGATGGCGCCGGGCACCAATCTGGGCGCGGCCAGCCCGGTACGGCTCGGCATCGGCGGC
>NZ_JCBAJO010000414.1:0-1976 GCF_059772245.1 Cupriavidus sp. R6-3 | reverse complement strand
CCGTGGCAATCGCATTGGCGGCGGGCGAGCGCATGTCGACGAAGTCCTTCACGCCTGCACGCAGCGCCGCCAGCATCAGCTCGGGCTCCTGCGCCTCGCCCAGGGCGACCAGCGGCAGGTTCGGGAACAGCCGGGCCAGTTGCTGGCCGAGCCGGGTCGAGGCCTGGGCATGCTCCGCGCTGAAATGCAGGAACACGATGCCCGGATTGGCGGTGCCGATGCGCTCGACGATGCCGTCGCGCGAGGGGTCGACGCCATCGACCGCATGCACCTGGCCCAGCGGCGCCAGCGCACGTTCGAGCCAGCGCCGCGGCGCCTCGCCGGTGGTGTTCAACAGGAAGGTCGCATTGCTGGCCACGGGGGCCGCATCGATGGGGGGCAGCGTCATGTCCATGCCTTCCTCTACCTCGAAAAGCCCGGCAAGGCCGGATCGACCAGTTCGCCGCCGAGGAACTTGCCCCAGACCGGTGGATTGGCGGAGGTGCGGCCGTCGGCCCCGACCCGCGCCGCCGCGCTCGAACCCTTCGCCAGCGGTCGCACCAGGTGCGGCGTGACGATGATCACCAGTTCGCGGTCTTCCTGGTGGAAGTTCAGGTTCTTGAAGAAGGCGCCGATCAGCGGCAGGTCGCCGAGCACCGGCACCTTGTCGATATTGCTGACCGTATTGCGGCTGACCAGGCCGCCGATCACGAAGCTCTCGCCATCGCCCAGTTCGACCGTGGTGTCGGCGCGGCGCGTGACGATCGCCGGAATCGTCGCGCCGTTCATCACGATGCCGCGCGAGGGATCGAGGTCGCTGGCTTCGGGCGCGACCTTCAGTGCGATGCGGTCCGGCGACAGCACCGTCGGCGTGACGGTCAGCCCGATGCCGAACTGCTTGTAATGGATCGTGGTCGTGCCCAGCGCCTGCGGTACGGGGATCGGGATCTCGCCGCCGGCGAGGAAGCTTGCGCTCTGGCCGGACAGCGCCACCAGGCTCGGCTCGGCGAGGATGCGCGCCATGCCGTTGCCTTCGAGCAGGCTCAGGTTGGCGAAGATGCCGTGGCTCATCGAGGCCGCGACCAGGTTGAAGGCGCTGCTGATCGGCGCGGTCGATTCCGTGACAAGGCCGCCGCCGGTGTTGCTGCCGCCCGGCCGCGGCGTGAATGTGGCCCTGGTCAGCGTGGACGGCGAGAAGCTGCCGAACGCGAAGCCGGAGCGGTTGCGATAGAAATTGAAGCCGGCCTGCTTCAGCACGTTCTTGCTGATCTCGACCACGCGCACGTCGACCTGCACGGTGCCGCTGACCGGCACGGTCGAGCGGTCGATCACCGGACCGTTGCCCACCGTCGCGCGCGCCGCCTGTTGCGCGCCTGCGGCGGCCGCGGCATCGGCGGACTGGCCGCGGATGATGGCGCCCTGCCCCGCGACGTCGATCTGCGCGCCCTGGCCGTCGGAGGCCATCGCATCGACCTGCACCGCGTAGCGGATCGGCGCCTCGCCGGACGGCCACACCATCAGATCGGTATTGCCGGGCTTGCGTGCGACCAGCAGTACGGCCGTGCTCGCGCCGCGCGATTTGAGCAGCAGCGCGTCGGCGACGTCGGGGTTGCCGATGGCGATGCGTTCGAGCTGCCGGCCGATACGGATTTCGCGCTGCGCGCCGACGGCGAGGGTCACACGCTGCGACGGCCGTTGCGCGGTGGGCTCGGCGCGATCGCTGACTTGATCGCCGGCCTGAGCGCTGCCCTGCGCGCTGCCCGGAGCGTTTGCCGGCGCGCGGGATGGCGCAGGCTGCGCGCCCAGCGGCGCGGGGCCGAGCAGGCTTGCCGCCAATAGCAGCGCGGTCAGCGTACGGGATTGGCGCGGCCTGTGGAATGACTTCATGTGGAAGGACACAGCGGGAAAGGCATGGAAGTGGAATCGACGCGCCGTCGGCAGCGGGGAGGTCATCGTCGTGTCCCTATTCGATGGCGCGCTTGCCGGCGCGGATCACT
>NZ_JCBAJO010000413.1:0-2038 GCF_059772245.1 Cupriavidus sp. R6-3 | reverse complement strand
CACCCCGCCGCCGGGCGCCATCACCGACGACCGCGCGGTCGGCGACATCCTGGTCCGCTTCACGCCGCCGGCCGTCGATACCTCGCTGCAGGCCGGCGAACTGCTGGCCCAGGCCAAGGGACCGATCCGCTTCGTGGTCAAGCGCCCGATGTCCGGCGGCACCTGGCTGGTCACCGCGATCTCGCCGTCGCCGGAGGCCACCATCGAGCAGGCGGTCACCACGCTGCGCGCGCTGCCGCGCATCGAGGCGGCCGAGGCAGACCGCCGCCTGACGCCCAGCCGGCCCAAGCCGACCGGGCGCGACATGCCGGCGAACTGAAGACCGGGCGACGGCTGCCGTTAACCCGGATCGGGAAAGCGGCCAGGCAGGCGGACCACGCAGGCGGCTCAAGGCAGCCGACCGAGAAAGGCGAAACCGCCCCGGACGTCACCCCGATAGCGTGCGCTGTCGGACGAGCGCCGATTGCCCGCCCGCATTCCCCCAACTATCTTTGAGCCACATGCCCGCGAGCGCCGGCCCCTGCACCCCGGCTTCGCCCCTCCCGGAGGTGTTCATGCCGCGTTCGATTCCGCCCGTCGCCCTGCGTCTGGTCCTGGCCGCCGCCGTCTCGGCGGGCGCCATCCTGCCCCCTTCGGCCGCGATGGCCGCGACGAGTCCGGACGCCCGCCCGGCCCCGGTCTACAGCGGCAACATCATCGTCCGCTGGAAGGACGCCCCCGCCGGCACCGCGCTGATGCCGGCCGAGGCCGCCGCCGAACAGGTGCGCAAGGTCGCCGAGCAGACCGGCATCGGACTGACCGTCAAGCGGCAGATGGGCGGCAACCTGGCGTTGCTCGGCGTGCCGGCCGGCAAGGGCGCCGATCCGGAGGCGGTGGCCGCGCAGCTGCGCCAGGATCCGCGCGTGGCGGACGCGGTGCCGGACCGCTGGCTGCGGCTGCACGACACGGTGCCGAACGATCCCGAGTTCGCCATCAACCAGCCTTATCTGGGCTCGCCCGCGGTCATCCCGGGCGCCGCCAATCTGCCCGCCGCCTGGGACCGTTCGCGTGGCAGCGAAGGCCTGGTGATCGCGGTGGTCGATACCGGCGTGCTGCCGCATCCGGACCTGGCGGCGCGGCTAGTGAGCGGCTATGACTTCATCGCCGATCCGCTGTATTCGCAGGACGGCGACGGCCGCGATGGCGACCCGACCGATGCCGGCGACTTCGTGCCGCAGGGCTTCGCCTGCCCCGGCATGCCGGCCGCGCAAAACCAGCGTCCCAGCACCTGGCATGGCACCCGCGTCGCCAGCGTGCTGGGCGCGGTGACCAATAACGGCCAGGACATCGCCGGGGTCGACTGGAGCGCGCGCATCCAGCCGCTGCGCGTTTCGGGCCGCTGCGGCGCCCTGCTGTCCGATACCGTCGACGCGATGCGCTGGGCCGGCGGCCTGCCGGTACCGAACGTCCCGAACAATCCCACGCCGGCGCGCGTGGTCAATATCAGCCTCGGCGCAGGTACTTGCAGCAGCTTCGAGCAGCAGGCGGTGGATGAGCTCGCCGCGCGCGGCGTCGTCGTGGTGGCCGCCGCCGGCAACAGCGCCGGCGCGGTGGAAGCGCCGGCCGACTGCCGTGGCGTGATCGCGGTGACCGCCCATGTCAACGACGGCGAAAACGCCAGCTATGCCAACGTCGGCCCGCAGATCGCGATCAGCGCGCCCGGTGGCGGCTGTGCCAACAGCAAGGTGTCCAACGGGACCTGCCTGGCTCCGCCGTCGACGATCCGCACGCTGACCAACGACGGCGAAACGACGGCGCGCAATTACACCCTGGTGAACTCGCAGGGCACCAGCTTCGCCGCGCCGATGGTGTCGGGCGTCGCCTCGCTGATGCTGGCGGTCAACGGCAACCTGACCAGCGCCCAGGTCACCGAACTGCTCAAGAGCAGCGCGCGCCCGCATCCGGCCAATACCTATTGCACGACGGGCAATAACGCCGGCAATTGCGGCGCCGGGTTGCTGGACGCGAACCGCGCGCTGGCCGCGGCCGCGGGTGCGCC
>NZ_JCBAJO010000412.1:0-2045 GCF_059772245.1 Cupriavidus sp. R6-3 | reverse complement strand
CTCTCGGTGGCGGTCGCCTGGCCGCTGCCCTGCGCGATCAGCGGCGCGACCACGTCCCAGCCGATCTCGCGCGCCTGGCCGGCCGGGATCGATACCGTCTGCGTGGGCAGCGTCGCTGCCGCCGGATCGGAAGCCGCGGCGCCGGAGGCAGCAGCAGAGGCAGCAGCGGAGGCGGCGCCGGCGCTGGCACCGGGGATAGGACCGGCAGCAGCGCCAGCCATGGCGCCACCATTGACGCCAACCCGGCCGCCCGCACCGGCCGCCACGCTGCGCGCGCTGACCTGCACCGTCATCGCGCGTGCCGTGGTATTGCGCAGCGTAAACATCGCGCGGTAGCGATCGCCCTCGCGCACCAGCGGCGGCAAACCCGAGATCAGCTGCAGATCCTGCATCGCCGCCACGGTGGTGCTGCCGGTGCCGAAGCGCGAGACGCCAAGATCGGCGATCGCGACGATGCGAAAGCGCGTCAGCGAATCGTTCAGCGGCACGGTCAGCGTGGCCTTGCCGGCCGCGTCGAGCTGCACGCGCGGGTTCCACAGCAGCAGCGTGTCGAACAGTTCGCGGGTCGGATTCTTGCCGCCCCCACCGCCGGCCGGCACCGCCTTGCGGCCATAGTGGCGCCGCCCGACGATCTCCATCTGCGCGGTCGCCGTTTCCACCCCGTAGCTGCGCCGCTGCAGCATCGCCTCGAGCAGGTTCCAGCTGGTATTGGGCATCAGTTCGAGCAGCGCCTCGTCGACCGCGGCCAGCGCGACCTCGCCGTTGGCGGCCGGCTTGCCGTCCGGCAGCGTGACCTGCACCGTCACCTTGGCCTGGCCCCGTACCGGGTAGCTGGCGCGGTCGGTGGCGACCTTGACGTCGAGCCGGTGCGCCTCGTTGCCGACGCGGATCTCGGCCAGCCCGAGCCGGAACGCCGGCTTCGACAGGTCGACCAGCGGGGTCGGCGCGACGTACTCCCGCCCCTCGCTGCGGAAGGCGCGCCACCATGCGCGCGGCTCGCGCCAGCCCCAGGTGAAGAAGGAATACCAGGGCACCTCGTGCAGGCGTCCGCGCAGCGCCAGCACCGACACGTAGACGTTCGGCCCCCATTCGGGCTTGACCTTGACGCTGACGGTCGGGTCCTTGCCCGCCAGTGTCACCACGTGGGTCTCCAGGATGCCCTCGCGTTCGACGGCCACCAGCGCGGTGGCCTGGCGGAACGGCATCCGTACCTGGAAGCGCGCGGTATCGCCGGGCGCATAGGACGGCCGCTCGGGCAGCACGTCGATGCGGTCGTGGTTCTCGCCGCCGAACCACAGCTCGCCCTGGCCGGTGACCCACACGCTGGTGGCCGCTTCGGAGACGCGGCCCGCATCGTCGCGGGCACGGGCGATCAGTTCCACCTCGCCGGTCTGCTCCAGCGTCACCGCGCACTGCATGCGGCCGCGCGCATCGGTCTTCGCCTCGCAGACCTTGCCCAGGTCGCGCACCTCGGTGCGGTTGTCGTAGCGATAGAAGCCGCCGACCACGCGCTTGCGCGCCGAGGTCGTGATGCGGGCGCGCGCGTGCACCTCCATCGGCACGCCGGCGCGCGGCTTGCCGTCGATATCGAACGCGATGCCCTGCACCGTGGCCTGGCGCTTGACCGCAACCCAGTCGTCGGCGCGAATGCCGGCGACCACCGCGGCCGGCCACAGCGGCAGCGTCTGCCGCAGCGTCTGGATCTCGCCGTTGGGATCGGCGAAGGCGGCCTCGACCAGCAGATCGCGCGGCGCGGTCACCGGCGGCAGCGTGTCGAGCGTCAGACGGCCGCCGCCGTTGGCGTCCAGCGTCAGCGCGCGCTTGTCGGCGATCAGCGTCTGGCCGTCCTGCGCCGACGCCCGGCCCTGGTCTTGATCTTCAATCTCGTCCGACTCCTCGCGCTGTTCGTCCGCCGCACGCGGCGCATCGAAGCTGTAGCCGGGGGCATCGGCAAAGCGCGGCATACGGTCGCGCAGCAGCGCGGACACCCGCACCGGCAAACCCGCCGCCGCGCCGCCGGACACATAGTGCACCTCGACATCGAG
>NZ_JCBAJO010000411.1:0-2127 GCF_059772245.1 Cupriavidus sp. R6-3 | reverse complement strand
GCGGCGGCGGCGGCTTCGATGGCGGCGGCGCCTCCGGCAACTGGTAAGGGAACGACATCATGCCCACCCGTTCACCTTCCCGCGGACTGCGGCGCGCACTGCGCCACGCGCTGACCCCGGTCTCGTTTGCGCACCGGCACTTCCCGCCCGATGCGCTGGCGCGGCTGCAACGCGCCGTGCGCGACGGCGAACGCCAGCACCGCGGCGAAGTGCGCGTGGTGATCGAATCGAGCCTGCCGGCGGCGCAGGCCTGGGCCGGCGTGACGCCGCGCGAGCGCGCCCGCGCGCTGTTCGCCGCGCTCGAGGTCTGGGACACCGTCGACCACACCGGCGTGCTGCTCTATATCAACCTGGCCGATCACGCGGTCGAGCTGCTGGCCGACCGCGGCATCGATGCGCGCGTCGCGCACGAGACCTGGGCCGCCCTGTGCCAGTCGCTGGCGCACGGCCTGGCCGCCGACCTGTCGATCGAACCGGTGCTGGCCACGGTGGCGCAGGTCCACGCGCTGCTGGCCCGGCATTTCCCGCAGCACGGCGACGGCAATCCGAACGAGCTCGACGACCGGCCGATCGTGCTGTAGCGCGGCCCGCCCTGCTAGGGCGCGGGCGCGCCGCGATGCCGCCGCGCGCCCATCCAGTACCAGATCGCCGCCAGCACCTGCAATCCGGCCAGCACCGCCCAGGCGGCCAGATGGGCGCGCACCGGATAGCGGCCCTGCACCGCCGGCCACAGGTCCAGCACCATGCCGATGCCGAGCTGGCAGACGAAAATCGCCAGGAAGACGGTCAGCGTCAACGCGGTGGTCGCACGCCCGATCATCGCGCCGTCGAACTGCCGCGCCAGCACCGCGTAGGTCAGGATGCCGCTCGAGCCGAACACGCCGTAGCCCGCCCACAGCAGCCACGCCGGCAGCGGCGCGCCGGCCATCAGCAGCGCCTGCACCACGATGAACATCGTCATGCCGGCTCCGGCGAACGCATAGAGGCTCAGGCCGAGCCGCTCCAGATGACGCGCTGCCCAGCCTGTCGCCACGCAGCCGCCCATCATCGCAAAGCCGATCAGCGAGACCAGTCGCGCGGCCTCGCCCGGCCCCACGCCGCCGACATCGCGCAGGAAGGCGCCGACCCACAGGCTCTGCACCGCCAGGAACACGCCCTGGTTCAGCAGTGTCAGCGGCACCACGCGCCAGAACGGCGCGCTGCGCAGGATCGCGACGGTGCCGCGCCATTGCGCGCCGAGGCTTTCGCGCGCGCCGGGCCGCGCGGCCTCGGGCGCACCGAACCACAGCAGCAGCGCCATCGCCAGCGTGACGCCGCCCAGCCCCATGCAGACCGTGCGCCAGTCGACCAGCGACAACAGCCAGTCGAGCGGCGTACCGACGATCACCGCACCGAGGCCGCCGATCGCCATCACCAACCCGTTCAGCAGCGGCATGCGCGACAGCGGAAACCACATCGACAGTGCCTGGATCGCGGCCCCGAGGCAGACCGACACGCCGACGCCGATCAGCATGCGCCCGGCCGCCAGCGCCGCCATGCCCTCGCCCAGCGCGAACAGCAGCGTGCCGGCCGCCGCCACCAGCAGCAGCGCAGCCTCGGTACGGCGCGGGCCGAAGCGGTCCAGCAGCAGGCCGGCTGGCAGTTGCGCGCAGGCAAAGCCGAGGAAGTAGCAGCTGGTCAGCAGGCCGAGGTCGCCGGCCGACAGTCCCAGCTCGCGCGACAGATACGGCGCGAAGCCGAAATTGACGCCGCGGTAGACGTAGGAAACGAAGAAGCCGAGCGAGAAGATCGCCAGCACGCGCCAGCGCAGGCCGCGGGCCGCGGCGGGAAGTCCGGAGGGAGAAAGCGTTGCGGTGGTCATGCGCGGATTGTCCGCGCTCCGGCTTGCCCGCACCAACGAAGAATTCCCGCCCGGATTGTGAGTAGAATTTGACGGCCGGCGTCCGATTGTGGCGCTTCCTCCATCTCTTGCCTGCTCGTCCTTCCATCGACCCCATGGCCCAGGTCCCGCATCTTCCCCCGCTGCAGGCGCTGCGCGCGCTGGAGGCGGCGGCGCGCCATCGCAGCTTCTCGCGCGCCGCCGAGGAGCTGGCGCTGACGCACAGCGCGATCAGCCACCATGTGCGC
>NZ_JCBAJO010000410.1:0-2171 GCF_059772245.1 Cupriavidus sp. R6-3 | reverse complement strand
CGGGTTCGGAAACGCGTTCGGAAGCGCGTTCGAAAACGTGTTCGGAAGCGAGACCGGGAGTCCGACTCGGAGCGCGGGTCGGAAACCCCCCGGCAGGCGCGCCCACCCGTACGGCGTCATGCAGTTCGGTCATCGGGCGCCTCCGTGGCTTCGACGGTATCGGTTTCGGGCGCGAAGCGGCGGCGCAGGTGGTTGCCGGCGGCAGGGCCGGCGGTGACGCGCAGGTCGTCCAGCGTCACGGGGCTGCCGTCGGCGCGGGTCAGCGCGGGCGCGGCGATCTCGTCGCCGGTGCGGCGGTCCAGCAGCACCGTCATCGGCCCGCGGTCGGTCATCCAGCGATCGGCCCAGGCCTTCAGCGCGACGAAGGCCGGGAAGAAATCGCGGCCCTTGTCGGTCAACAGGTAATGGTGGCGCGCGCCGCCCTCGGCCGGCACGCGCTCGAACATGCCGTGCTCGACCAGCGTCTTCAGCCGCGCGCTGAGGATATTGGGCGCGATGCCCAGGTTGCGCTGGAATTCGTCGAAGCGCGTGCTGCCATAAAAGGCCTCGCGCATCAGCAGGATCGCCCAGCGCTCGCCCAGCACCGCCATCGAGCGGGCGATCGGGCAGGGCATGCTGGCAAAGTCGGTGTGGCCCACGTCTCCTCCGTCTGTTTCCGATTGGTCTTGCCAATGACTTCTACTTTCAATTTGCAAGCATTCTAGCTTGCAAATTGAAAGTACGTGAGGATGGAATGGCGACTTGCTCGCTGCCGTCCGGCGCGGGGCCGGACGCGGTTCAGACTGAACCGTCGGGCGCGTCCCGGAACACCGGCAGCGCGGGAATCTGCTCGCGCAGGAAGTCGATCAGCGCGCGCGTCGCCATCGGCGGATGCGGGTTCGGCGTGGTGATCAGATACAGGCGGTCGCCCAGTCCTTCCGGCCGCCAGTCGGGCAGCACCTGTACCAGCCGGCCGGCGTGCGCGTCCTGCCAGCCGGCGTAGACCGGCAGCAGGCAGACGCCGTGGCCGGCCTGCACCGCGCGGATCAGGAAGGGGAAGTGCTCGGACTGCAGGCGCGGCAGCAGCTGCACCGCATCGCGTTCGTCGCCGCGCATCAGGTGCAGCTCGAACGGGCGGGCGAAGTAGGGCGGGCACAGGAAGTCGGTCGCGGCGAGGTCCGCCGGCACCCGGATCGGTCCAAACCGTTCCAGATAGGACGGCGCCGCATAGAGGCCCCATTCGATCGCGCAGACGTCGCGCGCCACGTGATCCAGCGGCGGCTGCGAGGTGACCTTCAGCGCCACGTCGATCTCGGCGGCGATCAGGTCGTTGACACGATTGTTGAAGAAGACGCGCAGCGTGATGCCCGGATGCCGCTCGGCAAAGGCCAGCAGCAGCGGCGCGACGAAGGTGTCGCCCAGACCGGTGGGCACGCTGAGCCGAACATGGCCGCGCAGCGTCTTGCCCAGGCTGTCGATCTCCGCCTGCGCCGAGGCGACCTCGCGCAGGATCGCCAGCCCGTGGCGGTACAGGGCGTGGCCGGGCTCGGTCAGCTCCAGCCGGCGCGTGGTCCGGCGCATCAATTGCGCGCCCGCCTGGACCTCCAGCTCACGCAGCTGCCGGCTGACCTGCGAGCGCGTGACGCCGCGCCGGCGGCCGGCTTCGGCCAGATTGCCCGCGTCGACGATATCGACGAAGGCCTGGATCAGGTTCAGGTCCATGGTGCGTCCATCGGGGATTGCTCGGGGGATTGTCGCGCTGGGCTCAACATTGTGCTGCGCGGCCAGGCAATTGTCGATGGCGGTGCCCGCCGTTACAGTGACCCCTCAATATGACGGCGCCCGTGCCCGCACGCGCGCCCAGCGCAAAGGAGCACTCGAATGGCGGCGGACCTCTGGTTCCAGGATCTACATCGCAGCGGCGACGAACTGCTGTCGCGCGGCAGCCGGCTGGCGGGCGGCCTGCGGGCGCTCGGCGTGGCGGAGGGCGACGTGATCGCGGTGCTGCTGCGCAACGACGCGCCGTTCGCCGACATCGTCCACGCCTGCCGTACCGCGGGCTGCTACTACTGCCCGATCAACTGGCATTTCACCGCGGACGAGGTGCGCTACCTGCTCGAGGACAGCGGCGCCAAGGTGCTGATCGCCCATGCCGACCTGCTGCCGGCGGTGCAGGCCGCGGTGCCGGCGGG
>NZ_JCBAJO010000041.1:0-29709 GCF_059772245.1 Cupriavidus sp. R6-3 | reverse complement strand
GTTCGCACATGGCGGCGGGGGCCGTGCCGCCGTGCTGGAGGCCGCGCGCGCCGAGCCGTCGATCGTGCTGCAGAACGCGATCTCGCCGCTGGACCGCGTGTCCGGCATGGACGGCCGCGCGATGTCGCTGTCCGTGCCCTATGGCGCCGAACTGGCGGCACGCGCGCTGCACGATGTCGACACGGTGCTGATCGCGACGTCGCCCGCCACGCTGCACGGCGGCGCCGACACGCACGGTCCGCTCGGTGCGGTGTCGCTCGGCGCCTATCTGAGCGCGCTGGGCAAGGAAGTCGTCTACGTCACCGACCCCGCGCACGAGGCGCTGCTGGCCGACCTGCCGCAAGGGGAGCTGGGCGTCGCCGATGCCCGCATCGAGACCTTCACCGCCACCGACTCGACGCGGGCCGCGCAGCAGGCGCAGGCGCTGCTGGCCAAGTACCGGACCCAGGCCGTGGTCGCGGTCGAAGTGGCCGGGCGCAACCGCGTCGGCGAATACCGGCTGGCCAACGGCGAACGCCTCGAGGGCGCGCCGCGGGTCGACCAGCTGCTGGTCGAGGCGAACGCCAAGGATCTGGTCACCGTGGCGATCGGTGCCGACAGCCATACCGCCGGCATGCGCTCCGCGCTGGAGCGCGCGATGACGTCGCTGCATGTCGAGCCGGCCGATATCGACCAATGGTCGGCGGTCGGCGCCAGTCACCCGGTGGTCGGCATGAACACCAACCTGGCGGCGCAGGCAGTCGGCTTCGCGCTGCAGCGTGCCTCCGGCGCCGACCATGCGATGCCGTCGACCGAGCGCGTCGCCGCGATGATCGACCGCATGGCGGCGCTGCATGCCTATGACAGCATCACGCTGGAGCGCGGCGCGACCAGCATGCGCGGCCTCGACAAGCGCAGCTACCTGGGCGTGTACGAGCTGCTGCAGGCACAGGCCAAGCAGCTGCCCGAAGGCCTGGACCTGGCGCAGATGCTGGACGGCATGCAGCGCCGCTTCGTGCCGAAGGGCGTGGACCCGGAGCAGTTCGGCATCAAGGTGATCGACGACATCATCGAGGTCACGGTCTTCGATTCGAGCAACGGCGGCATCCTGGCCGCCATGAACATCGCCCGGCATATCTTCTCGATGACCGGCAAGCGCGTGCAACTGGTCGCGTACGGCGATCACGCGGCGGGCACCTACGGCGGGCGCGAGCGCGACGACCTGATCCTCCGCGTCAACGACGGCCTGCACGCGATGCACCAGCAGCAGGCCGACGCCAACGCGCTCGGCTGCAATACGGCGTGCATCACCTATCCGGAAGGCTGGCGCGGGCTGGACGAGCGCGATTTCATCAACCTGATCCATACCACCGCCCGCGCGATGAAGGCGGACGGCGGCCGCAATATCGCGCTGGTCGCCACGCCGGGCACCGTCAACAGCCATGCCTATCGCGACGCGGTGGGCGCGCTGCGCACCGGCCAGAACGTGCTGGAGATCGGCGCCAACGAGTGGGCCGCCGCGGTCAACGCGCTGCAGCACCAGGCCACCGATGGGCCCGAGCTGGTGGCGATCCAGAAGCTGGTCGCCAAGTACATCAACGCCGATCGCATTCCGGCCGAGACCGAGACGCTGTGGCTGTGCTGCACGCACTATCCCGCGCTGGCCAAGCTGATCCGCCAGCAGCTCGACGCCAGCGGCCTGGGCCACGTCAAGGTGATCGACCCGATGCAGTACCAGGCCAGGGCGCTGGTCGATCGGCTGATCGAGCGCGGCGTGCTCAAGCAGGAAGACCTGCTGCCGGAGCCGATCCCGTTCGAGGAGGTCAGTGCGCACGACATGCTCCCGCTGCTGGCGGTGACCACCGGGCGCGCCAGCGAGGTCGTGCGGCTGGCGCAGGGCATGACCGAGGATCCGCGGGCGCGCGCGTTCGGCGTGCCAGAGTTCAGCGCCAGCACGGACCCGGGCCAGATCCGCGGCATTCTCGACGCCAACCGGATGCCGGCCGCGATCGATGCGATGGTCACCGCGTATACCGGCCGCAATATCGACCGCCTGGCGATCCCGCAGGGGGCGCTGCGCGCTGCCGCCGCCATGGCCGATTCCGATGTCGAGCACATCGTGCTGCTGACGGGCTTCTCGGTGGCCGAGGGCATGCCCGAGACCGACGGGCCGCCGGGGACCGTGGCGCTGGGCGCGATGCTGCGCGCCGGGGGCAAGCGCGTCAGCTATATCGTCGACTCGGCCAACCAGCCGATCCTCGAAGCGGCGCTGGCCGACATGGGGCAGCCGCTCGATTCGGTCCACGTGTTTGACGAGCATGCCGACAGCACGTCGCCGGTGGTGCGTGCGATGCTCGAGGAGATGCAGCCGGACCACGTGTCGTCGATCGAACTGCCGGGACGCACGGCAGCCGGCACCAAGCACAATATGCGCGGGGTCAACCTCGACGACTTCACGCCGGGAATCGACGCCTTCCTGAAGGCGGCGCAGGAGATGGGCATCGGCACGTCCTCGGTGGGCGACGGCGGCAACGAAGCGGGCATGGGCAATGTGGCGGCGTTCGTCCCGCTGGCGCCGGACGGCACGCCGATCGCCTCGACCGTCAGGACCGATATCCTGGTGACCGCCAGCGTGTCGAACTGGGGCGCCTATGCGATCGGCGCGGCATTCCTGCGCCAGCTCGGCAGGGCCCATCTGATGCCCACCGAGAACCAGATCCTGTCGGCCATCGAGGCATCGGTCCACGCGGGCGCGGTCGACGGTGTGTCGCGGCAGCAGGTACCCACGGTCGACGGTTTCTCGCCGGAGGTCCATGCGGCGGTGTACCGCTTCCTGCGGCTCTGGGCCGGCGCCGACTCGGTCACCGGGCCGGGGGCGCCGGTGCCTGCGCTGATGGGCACCGCGATGCCGCGCCGCCAGCCTCGCGCGGTGCTGGAAGACCTGTTCGCGCACGGGCTGCGCCGTCCCTTCCATGGCGCCGACGACGGCGGGCCGGGCCATGCTCGGGCGCGTCAGGTTCCCCCGATCGTCGATCGCAGCTGGTCGCTGCGCGATGGCGTACCCGGCGACACGGCGATCGCCACGGTGATCGACAGCGTGCACGCGACCGGCGGCCGGCTTGCCGACGTCAAGTACGTGGCGGTGCGGGAAGCCGACTCTGTCAACGCCAGGCCGAAGGTGATCGGCGCCTTCGATTCGCCGCAGCAGGCCGCGGCGCAGCTCGACCGGCAGGCGGCGGTCGGCGTCAAGGTGCGGCTGCAGGTCGTGCCCGACGCGCAGTACCGGGCCGGCCGCGTGCCGTCCGCCGAGGATGCCATCGGCACCGTGCCGCTGTCGCGGCGCGATGGTCGCACCGTGCCGGGCGAAATCGCGCTGAACCGCGCCTACGAAGGCGATATCCGCGTGGCGCTGCCCGAGGGGTTCGCCGAAGGCAAGCCGCTGGTGCGCAACGAGGGCGGCGAGCGGATCGACGTGCTGCAGCAGCTGGGACATTTCCCGCGGGCGCGGGCCCATCTGGATCTCGCGGCCGAGGCGGGCTACGTGACCTTCGACAACCGCGCGATGCCGATCTCGGTGCCGCAGGTGCCGGGCTATTTCACGGTGCGGGCCGAGGGCGCTTACCAGGGCGTGCGGATGGACATGGACGGCAGCGGCCGCCCGGACTACGACGCGGCGGCGCTGGCCGACCGGATCCGCTCGCATCCGGATTATCGCGAAGGCATGCCGGTACTGATCTACGACTGCTTCGGCATGGACGGTCCGCTGCCACTGGCGCAGCAACTGGCCACCGCGCTGAACGCGCGCGTCCACGCGCCCGACGGCAAGTGGGAGATCCGCGGCTGGTATGGCGATGGCGATACGGTATTCGGCGGCGCGATGCACGTCGATGCGACGCCTGACGCCATGGCGCAGTCCGACGCACCGGTGCACAGCCACGGCGGACGCTTCTACGGTGCGATGCCGGCCCTGCCGATCGTCGGCGTCAACGAAGGCGGACGGGCGCTGCCCGAAAGCGCCTTCGTCATGCCGCGAGGCAATGCGCCGGCTCCCGTGCGCGCCGGCGACACCAACACCAACGCCAACGCCAGCCATCCGGCCGGCTGGCGTGCCGCCCCGCCGCGCCATGCGGATGCGCGGTTCGGCGCGTCGCCGCTGAAGGTGATGGCGCCGGACGACTACAACGTCGTGCTGGGGCGCTTCGATCCCGAACGCGGCTTGCTCGACGCGGACGGCGAAGCGGTGGGCGCGCACCGGCTCGCGCTGGAACTTGCCGACGCGGGCAAGAAGGGCGCAGCGGTCGTGCTGGCGGTCGACGGCGGCAGCCAGCATGCGCGGCACGCCTTTGCGCAGAAGATGGCCGACGTGATGGGCGTCGACGTGATGCTGCCCGCGGCGGGCTTCAAGCTCGATACGCTGGAGCGCGCCGCGGGCCGGCCCGTGGACGTCAATACGGACGCCAATGCAGGCGGCCCGCCCAAGCCCGTCCTGAAGCTCGATCAGGACGGCGTCGCATGGCAAACGCTGCAGCCGCAACCGTATCGCCATGCCAACCGCAGCTTCGCGGTCGACGGTGTCGACGCGGTGCGGCTGATTCACGACGACGGCAGCCAGACGCCCGTCGATCTGGCCGACTATCTGGGCCCGCGGCTCGGCTCGGGCGCGATCAAGACGGTGTTTGCGCTGGGCAACAGCCATGCGGTGGGACTGGGCAACGACAGCATGATCGCGGCCTTCCCGATGGGCGCCGAACGCGAGGCGATGGCCCAGGTGCAGGCGCTGGGCATGCCGACGCTGCGCATCCATGGTGGCGACGGCGATACGGTGCTCGGCCATCCGGCCATCGTCTATGAGCGCTATCTGGCCGGCAGCGCGGAGCTGCTGGACGGCAGCGGCAATCTGCGGCCGCAGTACGCGGCACGGATGAACGCGCGCACGCTGCGCGATCTCGATGCGATCGAACACGGCATCGAGAACGGCGCGGACGGCCGCGGCCTGCTGCTGCAGGACGTCGAATTCGCCTTCTTCGCCGATGGCAGCGTCAAGATCGCCGACGTGATGTCGGTCGAGCCCGGCGGCGGCCTGGCTGCGCATGGGCAGGCCGTGGTGACGGTGCTGGCCAGGATGCGCGAGGCAGCGCAGGCCAACGTCGCCCGCGTCGCGACCGATCCGCAGGGCGCGGTGCGCTCGGCCACGTTCCGGCATGGCGGCGAGCCGGAGCCCGAGGGGGCGGGATTGCCGGAGCCGAACGAGTCGAGCGAGTCGGGTACGTCGGCCGAGTCCGCCGAGCCGGCCGGGGCTGCGGATCCGGACAGCGCGGCCAAGGCAGCCAATGCCGCCAATGTCGCCAACGCGGCGCAGTCCGGAAAATCCGCCAAGCCGGTCCCAGAGCCTGAAGAGACCGCGGCCGCCGAGGCGGCTGCCCACTCCGGCGATCCTGCCGGCGATCCTGCCGGCGCAGCCAAGCCGGCACAGCCCGCCAGGCCCGATCCCGATACCGAGCAGCCGCCCGCCGCCGAGGGCGCCAGCCAGGCCGGCAAGCCGCCCCAGGCTACCCCGCAGCCGGCACCGTCTTCCTCGGCACCCACGCCGACGCCGCGCCCATGGAAGCTGCGCGCCACCGTCGCCGCTTCGGTCGGCGGGGCCTTCGCCACCGGGGCCGCGGCCATGCCGTTCATGCCGACGCCCGGCACCGCCGCGGCGGTGGTGGTGGCCGGCTCCTGCTTCATCTATCGCGGCGGCGTCGCGGCCGGCCGCACGGCCTTCAGCAACCGCGTGATCCGCCACGTCGAGCGGCAGACCCCGGCCGACATTGTCTGGCTGCGCAAGGCCCTGACGGGCGACCGCGCGGCGATGTGGGGGATCAGCGAGAAAAATCGCGAGGCCTTCGCGAAGCATCTCGACGTTCTTGAACGCCATGTGAGCGCCGAAACCAGCAAGCCCTCGACGGAAGAGGTCGCGGCCGCGGTCCAGGCGCTGAAGCAGGCCGGCACGGCGCTGCTGACGCCGGACACCGTCGCCGGGCGCTTCAACGATGGCCTGCAGATCGGTACGCTCGCGATCAACAACGCCACCACGGTGACCTGGTTCATGCATCACGGCGTGGACCTGGGCAATGTCGCGACCTACAGCAACACGGCCTTCCTGGCGGCCAACGGCGTGCTGGCGACCTTCAATGTCGCCAACCGCATCGCCCACCACGCCAAGGTCAAGCTGCCCGCGCTGCCCGCCGCCCATACGCGCAAGTTCGTGATGAGCATGTATGCGGCCGGCGCGATCCCGCTGGCCGTCACGGACGTGATGACATACGGCGGCGTGGCCGGCGGCATCGGCGCGGCCAGCCTGGCGACCTTCGGCGTGGGCGCCTTCCTGCAGTCGCGCGTCGAGCGCGGCGTGGCCAACCGCGAGTTCAACAAGCTGGCGGCCGACAAGGGCGGCAATATCCAGCTCAAGCCGGACCAGTCGCTGCTGCCGCGCAAATGGGAGTTCTTCGGCCGCGCGATGCCGTATGGCCTGGTGCTGCTGGGCGGCGGCGTGATCGTCAACTTCGGCATGAAGATACTGCTGGAGACGCTGGGCAGCGACGAGGAAGACCAGCCGCGTACGCCGACGCCCGAGCCGACGCCGTCGTCGTCGACGCCATCGGTCCCCTCGACGCAGGACCCGTCGCCGACGCAGCCGGCGCCGCAGGAACCGCCGCGTTCGGCAACACCGTCCGAAGAGCCCAAGCCGCCGAGCAAGGAGCCGCCGACGACCACCGAACCGCCTCCGCAGAAACCGGAACCCCAGCCTCCGCAACACCCGCGGCCGCGCAACGGACGCGTAGTCGTGCAGCCTTACCATGCCGGCGTCGAGAGCGGGACGCTGTGGGGCATCGCGGCGACCAACCTCGATACGCTGCTGTCCGACGGGCAGAAGCAGGAGGCCGAGGCCGAGGCGATGACCACGGACGAGCAGGTCGCCGCCTACGCGCTGCGGGAGCTGATCAACCTGAATCCGCAGTACAACCTCGCGCAGAATCCGGACCACATCGAGCCCGGATGGGAGCTGGACGTGACGCGGTAGGGAAAGCGGGGAAGGGCCCGTGCCGTAGCCGGGCTCAGATCGTGGCTCGGCTCAGCCCATCTCCGGGCCAGGGCGACCGCCTCGCTCACGCGGCGGGCGGGACCCCGTGTTCGGCGAACGCGACCGCCGACCGCGAGAGGCGGAACGATGCGCGATGGTTGGGGGGGCCGCTCCAGGGTGTCAAGCCACGGCCTGGGCGGGCTCTGCCGCGGCGGCAAGCACGCAGCTGACGCGATGGCCGTCGCCCAGCGAGACGGGCTGCGGCACGCGTTCCAGGCATTCGGCCCGCGCATGGGCGCACCGTGGCGCGAAGCTGCAACCGGCGGGCAGCGCGGCCAGATCCGGCGGCGATCCCGCAATGGCGGTCAGCCGCTCGCCGCGTGCCATGCCGTGCTGGCGGCTTTGCAGCAGCGCGACGGTGTACGGATGGCGCGCATCGCGCAGCAGCGTCCGGATCGGACCTTCCTCGACGATGCGGCCGCCGTACATCACGGCGACACGGTCGGCGATCTCGACGGCCGCGCCGATATCGTGGGTCACGAATACGATCGACAGCCCGAGCGCGCGCTGCAGCTCGCGCAGCAGGATCAGCACCTGGATCTGCACGGTGGCATCGAGCGCGGTGGTGGGCTCGTCGGCCAGCAGGATCTTCGGCCTGGCGGACAAGGCCAGCGCGATCATCGCGCGTTGGCGCATCCCCCCCGACAGCTCGTGGGGATAGGCCGCCAGGCGCCGCTCGGGGCTCGGGATGCGGACGGCCTCGAGCGCCTGCAGGGCCTGCTGGCGCGCTTGCGCGGCCGAAACGCGGGCATGCGCGCGGATACATTCGACGATCTGCTGGCCGATCGTGTAGACCGGGTCCAGCGCCAGCAAGGGTTCCTGGAACACCATGGCGACGGTGCCGCCGCGGATCCTCGCCAGGCCCCTGGCATCGAGCCGCATCAGGTCGGTGCCATCGATGCGGATGTCGCCGGTCATCGTGGTGCGGCGGGGCGGATGCAGCCGCATCAGCGCGCGCAACGTCACGCTCTTGCCCGAGCCGGATTCGCCGATCAGCGCGACGGCCTCGCCCGGGGCCACCTGCAGCGAGACGCCGTTGACGGCGCGAATGGTCTTGCCGCCGGCGTCGAAGGCGACATGCAGGTCCCGCACGGCGATCATCGGCGTGGCGGTGGAAGGCGCGGCGGTGGAAGGGGTCGCGGACGAAGGCGCGGTGCAGGAAGGCGCGGCGTCCGGCGTCGATGCGGATACGGTGGATTGCATGCCGGCCTCCGTCAGCAGGGAGCGGCGGCGATGGCCGCCGGCTGCCGTACCAGCGGGCGCGAATGGCCGCCGTTCGGATCGGCCATCAGGCAGGCCACCGGATGACCGGCCATCGCGTCGGACAGCACGGGCGCGCGCTGTCCGCACACGGCCTCGGCCAGGCTGCAGCGCGGATGGAAACTGCATCCCGACGGCGGGTCGATCGGATTGGGCGGATCGCCGGCGAGCGGCGGCGCCAGCGTGCGCCGGTCCGGGTCCATCGACGGCATCGATGCCAGCAGCGCGCGCGTGTAGGGGTGGGCCGGATCGGCGTAGATCGCCTCGGTATCGCCGATCTCGGCGACCTTGCCCAGGTACATCACCATCACGCGATCGCACAGATAGCGGATCACGTTGAGGTCGTGGCTGATGAAGACATAGGTCAGGTCGAACTCCGCCTTCAGGTCCAGCAGGAGGTTCAGCACCTGGGCCTCGACCGACTTGTCGAGCGCCGAGACCGCTTCGTCGAGGATCACGAGCCGGGGCCGCAGCACCAGCGCACGCGCGATATTGACGCGCTGACGCTGGCCGCCGGACAGCTCGTGCGGATAACGGCCGCCGAAGCGCAACGGCTCGAGGCCCACGCGGGCGAGAAGCTGGCGCGCCCGCTCGGTCGCCTCGCGCGCCGGAACGCCATGCACCCGCGCGGTGAAGGCGATCGATTCCTCCACGGTCACCCGCGGGTTCAGCGACGAATAGCTGTCCTGGAACACCATCTGCACCTGGCTGCGGTAGCGCTTGAGCGGCAGCTGGGCGGAACCGACGCCCAGCGCGTCGAAGATCAGCTCGCCACTGTCCTGCTCGATCAGTTGCATCAGCAGCCGCGCCGTGGTCGACTTGCCGCAGCCGGATTCGCCCACCACGCCGAGCGTCTCGCCCTTGAGCACGTCGAAGCTGACGCCGTCGACCGCGCGTACCGCGCCGGCGCGGCGCCCGGGAATCCTGCCTTTCAGCGGGAAATGCTTGACCAGGTCGCGCGCGATCACCAGCGGCTGCGCAGGGCCGCCGAGGTCGGCGTTCGGCGCGGAAAATGACATCGACATAGACATCGGCATCGGCTCAGTCCTTGATTTCCATTGCCGAGCGGATGCCGTCGGCGAGCAGGTTGAACGAGATCGAGGTCACGAAGATCATCGCCCCGGGCAATGCGGCCACCCAAGGCTGGGTATAGATCGCGGTACGCAACGTGTTCAGCATCAGCCCCCATTCGGGCTCGGGAGGCTTGACGCCAAGGCCCAGGAACGACAGGCCGGAGGCCAGGATCATCGACACCGAGATCAGGCCGGTGGCGTAGACGAAGATCGGTCCCAGCACGTTGTTCAGCACGTGCGCGCGCACGATGGTCAGGGCGGACGCCCCGGAGGCCCGTGCGGCGTCGACGAACTCGCGATGGCGTACCTGGGTGGTGACGCTCTCGGCCACGCGCGCGATCTGGGGGACGAAGACGATGGTCAGCGACAGCAGCGCATTGCCCACGCCGGCGCCGAGCGTGCCCGACAGCGCGATGGCGAGCAGCACCGACGGAAAGGCGTAGAAGATGTCGACCACCCGCATGATCGCGGTATTGGTCCAGCCGCCGGCATAGCCTGCCACGATGCCCAGCGCGCTGCCCAGCACGAAGGCGATCAGCACCGGCGTGATGCCCATGAACAGCGACAGCCGCGCGCCGAGGATCAGGCGCGACAGCATGTCGCGGCCGAGCTCGTCGGTGCCGAGCGGATAGCCCTCGGTGCCGATCGGCTTGAGCCGCTTCAGGATCGAGGACGCGTAGGGATCGGCCGGCATCAGCCACGGCGCCAGGAACGCGACGAGGATCAGCGCGAGCAGGATCAGGGCCGCGCCCATCGCCAGCCTGTTGCGCAACAGCCGGCGACCTACCGTGGTCCAGTAGCCGGGGGAGCGCTCCACCGCGGCGGGCGCCGCGGCATTGTCCAGCGTCATTTCCATGGCGTTCTCCGGATCGCTAGTTGCGCTGGATGCGCGGATCGAACAGCGTCTGCAGCGCGTCCACCGCCAGGTTCAGCAGCACGAAGAACACGGCCAGCACGAGGATCGTGCCTTGCAGCAGCGGAAAATCGCGCTGGAAGATCGCCGAGTTCAGCAGGAAGCCGGTGCCGGGCCAGGCGAACACCGTCTCGATCAGGATCGAGCCGCCGAGCAGATAGCCAAGCTGCAGACCCATCACCGACAGCGCGGTCGGGGCGACGTTCTTGACCACGTGACGGAACACCGCCAGGTCGGACAGGCCCCGTGCCTTCAGGCCGACGATGAACTCGTTCGACAGGGTCTCCGCCACCAGCGCCCGGATGGTCCGCGCGACGATGCCCATCGGAATCACCGACATCGTGATCGCCGGCAGCAGCATGTACTGGACGTGTTCCCAGTTCCAGCTCCAGTCGCCCGAGCCGCCCGGTCCGGCGCCCGTCGCCGGCAGCCAGCCCAGCATCACCGAGAACACGATGGCCAGCACCATGCCCAGCCAGTAATGCGGCACGCTGACGCCGAATACCGACAGGAACGAAGCCGCGCGGTCGACCGCCGAATCGCGCAGGTAGCCGGCGACGAAGCCGAACAGGCAGCCGAAGGTAAAGCCGATCAGCGTGGCCACTGCCGCCAGCCGGACCGAATTGACGACCGCGGTGGCGACCTCCCGCATCACCGGGCGGCTGGTGGCGATCGACGTGCCCAGGTCGCCGTGCAGCGCGCGCGTCAGCCAGTGCACGAATTGCTCGATGAAGGGCTTGTCGAAGCCGTACAGCGCGGCCAGCTGCTGGCGCATCTCCTCGGAGGCATCGGGAGGCAGTACCGACACCAGCGGATCGCCCGGCGCGATATGCACCAGCGAGAAGCACAGCAGCGCGACGCCCAGCAGGATGGGCAAGGCATACAGCGCGCGGCGAAGCAGGTAGGACATGATGGCGGGTCCGGGGCAGTCGGTCGCGTTCGATCAGTCCATCGACATCGTGGCGATGTCGATGAACCAGCTTTGCGGCTGCACCACGCCCTTGACCTTCTTCGAGATCGCGCGCGGGCCGACGTCATGCGCGATCAGCACGAAGGGCGCCTCCTCGACGATGCGGGCATGCAGCTTGGCCAGCGCACTGTCGCGGCGCTTGTCGTCGAACGAGGTGCGCGCGGTCTCGATCAGCTTGTCGAACTCGGGATTGCTGAAGTAGCCCCAGTTGTTCGACACGGGCGGCTGCGTCTTGCTGCTGACGAAGCGCACCATGGCGAAGAATGGGTCCATCGCGGCGAAGCTGACGTTGATCGCGTTGGCGCCGTGGGCGCTCGGGTCCTTGGCGCCGATGCGCCAGTTGGTAAACAGCGTGTTCCATTCGACCACGTCGAAATCGACGTCGATGAAGCACTCCTTCAGGTTCTGCTGCACGTACTCGTTCATCGGCAGCGGCTGCATCTGGCCGGAGCCCGAGGCGGAGACCTGCACCTTGACCTTGACCGGCTTGGCCGCCGAATAGCCCGCCTCCTGCATCAGCTTGCGTGCGCCGGCGGGGTCGTACCTGATGTCGAACTTGGGATTACCCCACCACGGATTGCCCGCCTCGACGATGCCCTTGGCCTCGGCCATGTAGCCGCCCAGCAGCGTCTTCAGGCCGGAGCGGTTGACGCACAGGTTGGCCGCCTGGCGCACGCGCTTGTCCAGCCAGGGCGAGCCGGGCGCGAACGACAGCTGCCACGGCCACATATGCGGCTGCGCGTTGGCGTAGACCTGGAAGCCACGGCTCTTGATCTGCGCGATGGCGTCCGGTGCGGGTGCCTCGATCCAGTCGACCTGCCCGGACAGCAGCGCCGCGGTGCGCGCGTTGGCCTCCGGCATCGGCATCATCACGACCTTGTCGATCCTCGGCACGCGCTTCGCGTCCCAGTACTGGGCGTTCCTGACGACCTCGAGGCGCTCGCGCGGCACGAAGCGGCTCATCTTGAAGGGTCCGGTGCCCGCCGCGTCGGCGGCAAAGGCCACCCACGCCTGCTTGGAGCGCTCGACCGGGTCGGTGACCGAGGCCGGCACCGCGGCGAACTTCTTCTCCCATTGCGCGGGGGACGCCATGAACAGGTTGGTCAGGTTGTACGGCAGGAAGGAGTCGGGCTCGGAGGTGGTCAGCTCCACCGTCAGGTCGTCGATCTTGCGCGCCGAGCGCAGCGTCGGCATGCGCGATGCGGTCACGCCGACCTGGCTCGGGTCGAACTGCTTCGCGGTCTTGTCCAGTACCTTGCCGACGTTCCACACCACCGCATCGGCGTTGAATGGCGTGCCGTCATGGAACTTGACGTTGGGGCGCAGCTTGAAGACCCACTTCGTCTTGTCCTTCGCGTCCACCTTCCATTCGGTGGCGAGGCCAGGGATCAGCAGGCTCGGACCATCGCTCTTCGACAGATCCCATTGCGTCAGGCCGTCGTACATCGGAATGCCGCTGAAGCGGTTGCCCTCGAAGCCCTGGTCGGGCTGGCCCAGCGTGCGCGGAATGTCGGCGGCCGTCATGCCGATGCGCAAGACCTTCTCGGCCATCGCGGACCCCGGCAAGGCCAGCAGCGACAGCGCGATCGCCGCGCCGATGGTGCCGAGCCTTGGGCGTGTGGCCGATGCCGAGGCGGCAGTGGGGGACGAAGCGGCGGTCGACATCGATGCGAAAGCGCAGGCGAAGCAGTTCACTGGCAAGGCTCCTGAGTAGGGAAGCGGCGGGAAGAGACGTCGGGACTGCCAAAGCAAGTGATATGCCATCGCCATTCCTGCACCGCTGCGGCGATGGCGCGGAGCGTCCCGCTCGAAACGCGGCGAGGCGGTCCGCGGGAATCTGGGGCGGCACCCTCGGCGGGCACCATCGGCGGGAGTCGCAGCACCACGATCGGCGGGCCACGCACCAGGATGCGTCGGTCAGGGCCGTGCCCGCTCCCTGCAGCAAACGCTCAGTTGCCGCACAATGCCTGCCTGGCCCGCCTGGCAAGCCCGGGACAGGGCCGATACCAACCCGAACAAGAAGAGGTTCTCGATGTCCGCTCTCTTTACCCCGCTGCAGATCGGCAAGCTGCAGCTCGACAACCGCATCCTGATCGCGCCGATGTGCCAGTACTCGGCGGAGCAGGGCAATGCCACCGACTGGCACCTGATCCATCTCGGCCATCTGGCGTTGTCCGGCGCCGGCATGCTGATTCTCGAAGCCACCGCGGTCTCGCCGCAGGGCCGCATCACCCCCTACGACCTGGGCTTGTACTCGGACGACAACGAGGCGGCGCTGGCCCGCGTGCTGAAGGCGGTGCGCGCGTATTCGCCGATCAAGATTGCGATGCAGATCGCGCATGCGGGCCGCAAGGCGTCGAGCCGCGCGCCGTGGGATGGCGGCTCGCAGATTCGCCCGGACGAGCCGCAGGGCTGGCTGACCGAGGCGCCGTCCGCGGTTCCCCATGGGCCGAACGAAGTCCCGCCGGTTGCGCTGGACCGCGCCGGCCTCGAGCGCGTCAAGCGCGATTTCGTCGAGACCGCGAAGCGCGCTGCGCGCCTGGGCATCGATGCGATCGAGATCCACGCCGCGCATGGCTATCTGCTGCATCAGTTCCTGTCGCCGATCGCGAACCATCGCGACGACGAGTACGGCGGCAGCCTGGAGAACCGGATGCGTTTTCCGCTGGAAGTGTTCGATGCGGTGCGTGCCGTTTTCCCGGCCGACCGTCCCGTGTGGGCGCGCATCTCGGCGACCGACTGGGTGCCGAACGGCTGGGATATCGAGGGCACGGTGGCGATCTCGAAGGAGCTGGTCCGGCGGGGCTGCGCGGCGATCCATGTGACGACGGGCGGCGTGTCGCCGCAGCAGGCCATCAAGCTGGGACCGGGCTATCAGGTCCCGTACGCGCAGCGGGTCAAGGCCGAGGTGGGACTGCCGACCATCGCGGTCGGGCTGATCACCGAGCCGGAGCAGGCCGAGAGCATCATCGCCAACGGCGAGGCGGATGCCGTGTCGCTGGCCCGGGCGATGCTGTATGACCCGCGCTGGCCGTGGCACGCCGCGGCAAAGCTCGGCGCGCAGGTCCAGGCGCCGAAGCAGTACTGGCGTTCGCAGCCGCGCGAGTTCAAGGACCTGTTCGCGGGTGCGGCTTTCGGCCAACGTTGAATGACACCGATGTCATTTTCGGCGGGTTTGGAGCGTCCCCTTCGTCACGTCGAATGACCCGGCCGCGGAGGAGGCCGCCGCACCCCTAGTCACCCCTTCGGATGTTTCGTATTGTGGACAGGCAGACAGGTTCGCTGCCTGCCACGGCAGCGATGCGAGCGCGAAATGCAGGCCCCGGAATGCAGGTTCCGGAATGCAAGCGCATTTCGCAAGCCGATTTCGCTCCATCCGTCCGAGGGATAGGGATGACCGATCCGAACCAGCCCCGACCGCAGGGCATCCTGTCGGTCTTCGATGCCATCACGATCATGGTGGGCCTCGTCCTTGGAGTTGGGATCTTCCGCACGCCGTCGATCGTCGCGGGCAGCGTCGATTCCGAGGCGATGTTCATCGTGGTCTGGATCGTCGGCGGCATCATCACCTTCATCGGCGCGCTGTGCTACGCCGAACTGTCGGCGGCCCATCCCAACGCCGGCGGCGAATACCACTTCCTGTCGCGTGCCTACGGCCGCTCCACCGCGATGATGTTCGGCTGGGCGCGCTGCACCGTCATCCAGACCGGCGCGATTGCGGCGGTCGCCTTCATGCTGGGCGACTACGTGGCGCAGCTGCTGCCTGCCGGTCTGTTCGGCCCTCTTGATCCCTTCAGCCCGGCGATCTATGCCGCGTTGGCCGTGATCGTGCTGACCGGGATCAATGTGATCGGCACCATCGAGGGCAAGAACCTGCAGGTGGTGGTGACGTTCCTGGAGATCGGCGCCATCGGCGCGATCATCCTGTTCGGGCTGTTCGGCTCGCCGGAGACTGCCGAACGCACCGCGCCTGCGATACCGCCGGAGACCGCGGCGATCGGCATGGCGATGATCTTCGTGCTGTTGACCTATGGCGGCTGGAACGAGGCGGCCTATCTGGCCGGCGAACTGAAGGACGCGCCGCGCAATATCGCCAAGGTGCTGGCGGGCGGCACGGTCCTGCTGGTGGTGCTGTATACGCTGGCCAACCTCGCCTTGCTGTCGGTCCTGGGGCTGGACGGGCTGCGCCAGTCCAATGCGGTGGCCGCCGACATGATGCGCGTGGTGGCGGGGCCGATCGGCGAGCGCGTGGTCACGGCGGCCATCGTGGTCGCCGCGATCTCGACGCTGAACGCCACCATCTTTACCGGCTCGCGCGTGTTCTACGCGATGGCGCGCGACATGACCGTCATGCAATGGGTCGGCGTCTGGAACGGCCGCGGCAAGACGCCGGCCAATGGCCAGATCGCGCAGGGGATCATCGCGCTGGCGCTGATCGCGGTGGGGGCGATCACGCGCGACGGCTTCAAGGCGATGGTCGACTACACCGCGCCGGTGTTCTGGGGCTTCCTGCTGCTGGTCGGCCTCTCGCTGTTCGTGCTGCGCTGGCGCCATCCCGGCCGCGCCTTGCCGTATCGCGTGCCGCTGTATCCGGTCACGCCGATCATCTTCTGCCTCACCTGCCTGTACATGCTGTATGCCAGCGTGACCTATACCGGCGCCGCGGCGCTGATCGGGGTCGCGATGCTCGCCGCGGGCGCGCCGATCCTGCTGTTCAAGCGCAAGCAGGCCGAAGCCGCGGAGAGACAGGATGCTTCACCGGACCCCATGTGACCCTCAGAACAGGAGAACGTCGATGACGATCTTGCACAAGTCCTTCGTCGCTGCCGCGCTTGTCGCCGCGGGGGCGATGGCATTCAGCGGACCCGGATTGGCGCAGACGGAGACGGCGTCCGAGGTGACCTCGGTCTACAAGCCGTCCGTCGGTCAGTCCGGCAAGGACGTGGTGTGGGTGCCGACCTCGCAGGCGCTGGTCGACCGCATGCTGGACATGGCCGAGCTCACGCCAAGGGACCATCTGGTCGACCTCGGCTCGGGCGATGGCCGGCTGGTGATCACCGCGGCCAAGCGCGGCGCCAGCGCCCGCGGCATCGAGTTCAATCCCGACCTGGTGGCGCTGTCGCGCCGGACGGCGCAGGCCGAGGGCGTGGGCAATCGTGCGCGGTTCGACCAGGGCGATATCTTCAAGTCGGACTTCTCGAACGCCACCGTGGTGACGCTGTTCCTGCTGCCGGACCTCAATCTCCGGCTGCGTCCGACCTTGCTGAACATGAAGCCGGGCACTCGCGTCGTCTCCAATACCTTCACGATGGACGACTGGGAGCCCGACGAGACGGCCCAGGTCACCCAGGGTTGCGCGGGGCACTGCACTGCCTACAAGTGGGTGATCCCCGCCAAGGTGCAGGGGACCTGGCGGATGGGCGACAAGCAGCTGGTGCTGACGCAGAAGTACCAGATGGTCGAAGGGACGCTGCGCGAGGAAGGCGCCAGCACGCCGATCAGCGAGGGCCGCCTCGCGGGAACGAAGATCACGTTCGTGGCCGGTGATCAGCGTTATACCGGCGAGATCAGCGGCAGGACGATGCAGGGCACGACCGAAGGGGGAGGGCGCTGGAACGCGACCTTGATGAAGCCTTGACCGACGTCGCCACGCATGGCATTGGCGGATAGCATCGGAAGGCTCCACGTCGAGCAGGGCGGCAAGCGACCCGCCACACCATCGTCTGGCCATGGTCGCGCCGTCGCCGCCCATCTCGGTGTCATGGCGGCCGAATGCTACTCCCGCTTTGGCAGGCTCGCGATCAGCGATTTGTAGAGCGTCACCTCCTCGGTGATCATGCGCTGAATCGCGGGCAGGTCGTCCAGCATGGGTTCAGACCCGTTCGCACGGAGCGAGGCCGGGTACTCGCGGCCATTGAGCACGCGGCGGATCGCGGTCCTGAGCTTCTCGGTGACCGGGGCCGGCGTTTCGCTGCGCACCAGGAACACATCCCAGCTGTAGTAAGAGAAATCGGGATACCCGCTCTCGGCCACCGTCGGAACGTCAGGGTAATTGACATGCCGCGACGTGCCCGTTACTGCGAGCGGGCGGATTTTTCCGGTCTTGATCAGCTCCTGTGTCGCCGTGGCATCGCCATACGCCATGTCGATGCGCCCGGCCACCAGATCGGGCAGCGCCATCGGGTATCCCTTGTAAGGGACGTTCTGCAGGTGGATGCCCACCATCTTGGCCAGCCGCTGGGAGGTCAGGTAGTAGCCGTCGGAGTAGGTGCCGATGGTGATCGGGTTGGGCCTGGCCTTGGCGACCTGGGCCAGGTCGCGCATGGATTTGATCTCGGAATTGGCCGGCACGGTCAGGATGGCTTGCGCGCGCAGCATGCCGCCCGCGAGCTTGAAGTCCTTGACCGGATCGTAGGGCAGGGACCGGCCGAAGGCGAGCGGGATGGTCATTCCCGAGGAGCTGCCAACGAGCAACGTGTAGCCATCGGCCGGCGCCATCCGGGCGGCCGAGAACGCAATGGTGCCATTGGCGCCGGGGCGGTTTTCAACGACCACCGGCTGTTTCAGCTCCTTGGACAGCGCGTCGGCGAAATTGCGCGTGCTGGTATCCAGTCCATTGCCGGCAGGAAACATCAGGATGATCCTGAGCGGCCGATCCGGAAATCCCGTTTCCTGTGCCATGGCGCCGGCACTCGTCAACAGCGCGGCGCTGGCGGCGGCGCCGATCGCCAGGACGCAGATCTGTCGACGCGTCGCGATGAAATTCCTCTGCATTTTGATTGGTTCTCCTCCGTTTTTATGGCCATCGGGGTTGCCGATCCTGCGCGAACCCCGCACCGGTAGCCCCGCTCACATCCGTGCGAGATGCGCTTCGTAGCCAGGCTCCAGCTCGATTTCCATCGTTTGCAGGAAGCGGCTGACGCAGACATAGAAGCTCGCCGTCAACACCAGCTCGACAACGGCCGCATTGTCGAAGCCGCAGGCCTTGAGCTGCGTCACGGTCGCCTCCGAGGCGCTGGGGCCGAGCGTGACCTCCTCGGCCAGCTGCAGCACCGCGCGTTCGCTCGCATCGAACAGGTCGGTGTGGCGCCAGTGCGCGAGCGCATCGATCTGCGCATCGCTGACGCCGGCCTCGAGTGCCATCGGCAGGTGGTGTGCCCACTCGTAAGCCGTGCCGGCGACCTGCGCGCCGCGCAGGATCAGCAGTTCGCGCAATGGACGCGAAGTCCTGGCGTTCAGGCGCAGCGGCCAGGCAAAGTCGAGCCAGGCGCGGAACATCTCGGGCGCGGTGCCCAGTACGCGGTAGAGATAGGGCATCTTGAAGCCGGCCCCGCGCGCCGCGCGAACGTGGTCGAACAGGGCTTTCGCGGCGGCATCTTCAGGGTGCTCGGGCAACAGGGGAATGCGTGGCATGGGGGGTTCCGGAATGGGTTCAGGCGGACTTCGCCTGGGTCGCGGCATCGGGCTTCAGGCCGGGCGAGGGGGCGTTGCCCGCGGTGGTCCCCGCATCGACCGGGAAGATCACGCCGGTGACCCAGCGTGCCTCGTCGCTGGCCAGGTAGGCGACGGCGTGACCGACGTCCCAGCCGGAGCCTTCGGTTTGCAGCAGCGAGCGCTTGCGGCGTAGCTCGCGCACCTCCGGCGTCATCCGTCCGGCCACCATCGGCGTATAGACCATGCCGGGCGCGACGCAGTTGACGCGGATGCCCTCGACGCCGTGATGCGCGGCCATGGCGCGGGTCATGTTTACCACCGCCCCTTTGGAGGTCGGATAGAGCAGCGCGGGCGTACCGCCGATCAGCCCCGCCACCGAGGCAATGTTGACGATGGCGCCGCGGCCGATCTTGCGCATCTCGGGGATCGCGTACCTGGCCATCAGCATCATCGAGGTGACGTTGACGCGCAGCGCATGGTCCCACTGCTCGATGTCCAGCTCGACCGCGGTGCCGGCCGGCCCGCCGATGCCGACGTTGTTGACGAGGATGTCCACGCGGCCCCAGGCCTTGACGGCGGTGGCCACCGCCTCGCGGCATTGTTCGGCAACCGACACGTCGCATGCCGCGGCGAGCGCGGTGCCACCCTCGGCCGCAATCATGCGCTCGGTCTCGCGCGCCGCGTCCAGCTGCATGTCAAGGAGCAGCACGCGGGCGCCACGGCGCGCGAGCAGGATGGCCGCGGCGCGGCCATTGCCGATGTCGGCGGTGCGCGAGCCGGCGCCGGTGACGATGGCCACGCGGCCTTCGAGACTGCTGCTGGCCGGTTCGGAGTGGGGCGTGGTGAGGGCAGCGGAGGAAATGGTATTCATGATGGAGATGCCGAGCGATTGGAGGGAGCCGATGCCGAAGGCATGGTCAGCGTTTGAAGGCAGAAGACACGTTCAGGCGCGCGCCACGCCGACACCAAGCCCACCGTCGACCATCAGCGCATGGGCGTTGACGTAGCTCGATTCGTGCGAAATCAGGAACAGGCAGGCGTAGGCGACTTCCCAGCCGGTGCCCTGGCGGCCGAACGGTACGGCCGCTGCCCGGTTCGGCCGGCGGCGCGATGCATCCCGGCCCATCGGCGTATCCATCAGGCCCGGCAGCACCGCATTGCAGCGGATGCCCCTGGGCTCGCCCGCCACGGCGATCGCGCGCGCGAGCGCTACCTGCGCGGCCTTCGACGATTCGTAGGCCGGATTGCGCCCGGTGTTTCGCACCGCCGCGAGGGAGGACATCAGCACGATCGACGATCCCGGTGCCATCGCCTCCAGCGCCGCCTGGCTGAACAGCATGTGGCTGCGCACGTTGACCGCATACTCCTCATCCCAGTCGGCGGCGGTCTGGCTGGCGAGGGGCAGCGCCTTCGAGATCCCGACATTCAGTACCAGCCCGTCGAGCCCGCCCAGGCGCTCGGCGCAGCGCCGCACGAGCGGCGCGATGGCATCGTCGTCGCGCACATCGGCGACCTCGGCAAAGGCCTTTCCCCCTTCGCGCTCTACCTGCGCGCAGGTATGGTCGACGGCGGCCTTCGACATGTCGACGCAGGCCAGGCTGGCGCCTTCGCGCGCAAACAGGAGCGAGATCGCGCGGCCATTGCCGACCGGCGGATCGTCTTCGGGTATCTCTCGCTGGCCGGCGCCGATGACGAGTACGCGGCGGCCCTGCAGGCGGCCGCGGCCGGGCGCGCGGCCCAGCGTCTCGTCATGCATCTGAAGGCCCGGGTCGACTTCCTGGGGAGCAAGGTTCATGGCTTCGATCTGTCTTGTTGGCGGGGGAATGCGACGGTGCCCGATGTCGATCAACCGATCCGGTCAACCGATCCGGTCAAGCGATCCGGTCAAGTGATCCGGTCAAGTGATCCGGTCAAGTGATCCGGTCAAGTGATCCGGTCAAGCGATCGTGCCCGGCGGCTCGATGTCGACCTCGAAGTTCTCGAGAAAACGGCTCACCAGCATGTAGAAGCCGATCACCAGCGTCAGCTCGGCAACGACGCCAGGGCTCAGCCGCTCGCACAAGGCGTGGAACATCGCGTCGGGCGCTTTCACGTGCAACAGCACCTGGTCCGTGTAGGCCAGCACCATCTTCTCGGTCTCGTCGAGCGCGGAGGTATCGGCTCCTTGTTCGAGCGCGGCGATCTTCTCGTCGGCCAGTCCCACCCGGCGTGCCACGCGCTTGTGCTGGTGGACCTCGTAGCCGGCTCCGCTGAGGATGCCCACGCGCAGGATCGCAATCTCCCGCAGCTTCGAATCGAGCCTGTTCTCGCGCAGGATCGCGCCGCCCAGCGCCAGAAAGCCTTCGGCCGCCTTGCCCGCGTGCGGCAGCATGCGGTAGAGGTTCAGCGGCGGGCGCGAACCGATCAGGCGAAGATAGGACTCGGGGGCTTGCGACATGTCGAAGTACGGAATGCGGGCCATGGTTTTCCTTGAATCGGAGGGATCGATGAGGATCCGGGAGTACGCGTCTCGCCGCGGTGCCGCGCGCGAAACGTCCCCTTCCTCTGCATCGTTGGGCCGAAACAGAGGAAAGAGAATGGAGCGGTCCTTGTAAAGACCGCTACGGGAAGTGCGTGATGAATCGTTTCATTGCCGGGTTAAAAAAAGATCGAGTCCCTTTTTCGGCAGGTGACTCGATGCGATTTGCGGTACGTTCGAAGTATAGGTATGGATTCTTTTGCGAATCAATGTCTGGATGGATCGGTGTTTTCCCTTGCCTCCGCTCCGGTATGGTGTCCGGCGGTCCGTCGGGGCGCGATCACACTCGCTCTCCCGCTTGCCGGTGAGGTTGGGGTGAGGGCGGGTGGTCGAGCAGCGACGGCCGCATCGCCGGCACCAGCATCTAGTTCGTCGCGGGCGATCAGCGTTATGCCGGCGAAATCAGCGGCAAGACCATGCAGGGCACCACCGAGGAGGGAGGCGCTGGAACGCGACGATGGTCAGGCCGCGATCAGGCGCGGACGGCCGGTGGCGCGGTGGTTTGACGCTCTACCAGCGTGACCGGCAGCTCGGTCCGGCCCGGCTCCACGCCGTCCTGCAGCCACGACAGCAGCGCCTGGGCGGCCATGCGGCCCAGCGTCGCGCTTTCGAGCGCAATGGTGGTCAGCGCGGGCGTGATCTCCGCGGAGATCGGCAGGTCGTCGCAGCCGACGATGGACAGCTGATCGGGCACCTGGATGCCCAACGCGGTTGCCTCGAACAGGCAGCCGAGCGCCAGCACATCGTTGCCGCAAAAGATGGCGGTCGGCCGGCTCGGCGACGCCTGCAGTATGTGGCGCAGGCCGGCACGGCCGCCGGCGAAGCTGTAGGGCTGCTCGCACAGCGCGCCGGCGTCCGGCTTGATCCGCAGTGCACGCAGCGTGCCGAGGAATCCTTCGGTACGTAGTCGCGCCCGATCGTTGTGTTGGGCAATCCCGGAGATCATGCCGAAGTCGCGGTGGCCAAGGTCATACAGATGCCTGGCGGCCAGCGCGCCGATCTCGACGTTGTCGAAGCCGATACAGGGATAGTGGCTGGACAGCGACCAGGTCAGGATCGTCTTGATCCCCGCAGAAGGCGTCGCTGCAGGAGTTTTCGGTGGAACTGCACCCGGGCGTGACGGCAGGTCAGCGCGTGATTCCCGTCAACGTGGTCGGGTGCTATGCGCCCGCCGGCCGCTATGCGCATATCGCCTCCGCCTATATGGGCGTCGCGACGGCGAAGGCTGCGGGGGTCAGGACCGTAGTGGCATGCTCGAGCCCGTTCCGCGGCCAGGGTATCCATCCTCACGTTCTGTATGCCTTCCAGGCGGCGGGCGCGGACCTGATTCTGACCCTTGGCGGGGTGCAGGCGATCGCGACGATGGCGTACGGCCTCTTTACGGGAAAACCGGCCGACGTGGTGGTGGGCCCCGGCAACAAGTTCGTCGCGGAAGCCAAGCGCACGCTGTTCGGCCAGGTTGGCATCGACGTGTTCGCGGGGCCGTCGGAGGTTGCGGTCATCGCGGACGACAGCGCCGATGCCGCCATCGTGGCCAGCGATCTGGTCGGGCAAGCCGAACATGGGCACGAATCTCCCGCCTGGCTGTTCACGACATCGCGCGAGCTGGCCGAACGGGTGATGGCGCTGGTCCCGGACCTGATCGCCGCGTTGCCCCCGACAGCCAGGGATGCCGCGACTGCCGCGTGGCGCGACTACGGTGAGGTCATCCTGTGCGACAGCCGCGAAGCGGTCGCGGACATCTCCGACCGCTACGCGTCCGAACACCTGGAGGTCCATGCCCGCGATCTCGATTGGTGGCTCGCCAACCTGACGTGCTATGGCTCGCTGTTCCTCGGCGAGGAAACCACGGTGGCGTTCGGCGACAAGACCAGCGGGCCCAATCACGTGCTGCCCACCAAGGGCGCGGCCCGCTATTCGGGCGGCCTGTCGGTTCACAAGTTCATGAAGACCCTGACGTGGCAAAGGATGACGCGCGAGGCGACCCGGCAGATCGGGCAGGTCACCGCCCGCATCTCGCGCCTGGAGGGCATGGAGGCGCATGCGCGTACCGCCGACGACCGCATGGCGAAGTACTTTCCGGGTGCCCGCGCGGAGATGGGCGCGCCGGTGGAGGTCTGACCATGTCGGTCCTTGATGGCCCGGCATCCGCTACCGGGCTTGCCGCCGGGCTGAACGGCCGTCAGGCCCTTGTCACCGGCGGCAGCTCGGGAATCGGCGAGACGATCGCGATGGCCTTGGGCCGCGCCGGTGCGCGCATCCTGCTGGCCGCGCGCCGCCAGGCTCAGCTCGATGCCGCTGCGGGCCGGCTTGATGCGCTCGGGATAGCGGTCGACACGGCGGCCTGCGACGTCTCCGATCTCGACGCCATCCCGGCGGCCGTTGCGGCCATGCGGGACCGGCACGGGCATATCGATATCCTGGTCAATGCCGCGGGCATGAACCTGCGCGAGCCGTTTGAAGCGGTCACGCCCGCGTCCTGGCGCCTTCAGCTCGATACGCACCTCGGCGCGCCATTCTTTCTGACCCAGGCGCTGGCGCCCGCGATGCGCGATGCCGGCTGGGGACGCATTCTGAACATCGCGTCGCTGCAGTCGTATCGGGCCTTCGCCAACAGCGCGCCATACGGCGCCGCCAAGGGCGGCATCGTCCAGCTGACGCGCGCCATCGCCGAGCGGTGGTCCTCGCATGGCATTACCTGCAATGCGATCGGACCGGGCTTCTTTCCGACCGCGCTGACCGGGCCGGTATTTGCCGACGCGGCGCTGGCACAGCATCACGCCGCCCACACCTGCATCGGGCGCAATGGCGAACTGGCAGACCTGCAGGGGCTGGCGGCGTTTCTCGCCAGCGATATGGCGGCCTATATCACCGGCCAGACCTTCATGGTCGACGGAGGGTACACGGCGAAATAGGCAACGGCCGGTGCAGACGGCGGACCCGCACGCGGCCTCATCGATACAAGGGCGTCCAGCGCGCCCCCATGACAAGACTCACAGGAGACAGCCATGACGACGCGGACCGCGGAGCAGGACCCGGGGCGCAAGCTACGCAAGGTAGTGACGTCGAGCACGATCGGCGCGATGGTGGAGTGGTACGACTTCTTTCTGTACGGCGTGGTGGCCGGCCTGGTCTTCAACAAGCTCTATTTCCCGTCCACCGATCCGCTGGTCGGCACGCTGCTCGCCTACGCCACCTTCGCCGCTGGCTTTGTCGCCCGTCCCCTCGGCGGCGTCATCTTCGGCCACTTCGGCGATACGCTCGGCCGCAAGCGCATGCTGGTCCTGACGCTGATGATCATGGGCGTCGCCACCACCGCCATCGGCCTGATCCCGACCTACGAACAGATCGGCGTCTGGGCTCCCATCCTGCTGCTGATCTGCCGGATCGCGCAGGGCATCGGACTGGGCGGAGAGTGGGGTGGCGCGGTGCCAAGCCGACCCGGAATCTCGCCATCGGCGCGGCACGCCCGGGCGGCGTGGTGATGCATATCGGCCTGCAGGACTGGGCTAGCGAGATCGACATGCGCAAGCTGACGCTCGCCGAGCTGACCTTGCTCGGCACCTACACCTACACGATGGCGGATATGCGCGCGACGGTGGCGGCGCTGGACGCCGGCAGTTTTGGCGACCTGGAATGGGTCGAGACCCGATCCCTGGCCGACGGCCCTCAGGCATTCGACGATCTGTCCGCCGGACGGGTGGCCGCGGCCAAGGTCGTGCTGCTGCCGGCGTCGGTGTAACCGAGGGTGCCGTAGAAGCCCTCGGCGCCTTCCGCCGGCGGGTGTCGGTATCGCGTCAGCCTAAGGGCGGGGCCTCGAGGAGCTTGACGACATCACGGTGGCCGGCGTGCAGCGCCAGCTGGGCGGCTGTGTGGCCGGCTTCGTTCCGGGCGTATACGTTTGCGCCGGCGTTGACCAATTGCCTGACGATGTCGGTCTTTCCGTTGGCGGCCGCGGTCATCAGCGCGGCGTTCCCGTGGTGGTCGCGCGCATGGACATTGGCTCGCGCGGCAATCAGGGTCCGGACGACTTCATGCTGGCCCTTTTCCGAGGCCCGGATCAACGCCGTGTTGCCGAGATGATCGGTGGCGTCGCGATTGGCATCGGCCTTCAGCAGGCGCACCAGGACATCGACATGCCCATTTTCGGCCGCGAGCATCATCGGCGTAGCGCCGGCGTTGTTCATGGTATCGACGTTGGCGTTGGTCTTCACCAGCGCGTCGAAGATGGCAACGTGGCCTTTCTGCGCGGCGTGGCTCAGCGCCGTGTTCCCGCTCTCGGTTCTGAGATGGACGTTGGCGTTGGCATCCAACAGTACACGAACGGTGTCTATCGCCAAGAATTCCGTGGCAAGAATCAGGGCCGTGTATCTGGCATGGCTGGCTCCATCGATATCGGCATTGACCTTGATCAGATCCCGCACCATGTCTGCGTGGTTCTGGCGCGCCGCCATCATCACGGCGGTGTGTCCGACGCTGTTCCTTGTGTGTACGTGTGCGCCAGCCGCGAGCAGCCGAAGCAACAGGTGACGATTGCCGTGGATCGCCGCGAAGATCAATGCGGTGTCGCCTTTATGGTTTGCGGCATTGACGTTCGCGCCGGCATCCATCAGCGCGTCGGCAACATCGGTCCAATTCCTGTCTGCGGCCAGAATCAACGGTGTGTTTCCGTATCGGCCACTCGCCTCGAGATTGGCGCCTGCGGAAATGAGCTGGCGGACGACTTCCAGATGGTTGTGAACGGTTGCCAGCAGCAAGGCGTTGTCGCCCGCGTTGTTCGCGGCATCGAGGCGGGCGCGCTCAGGGCCCTCCAGCAGGCAAGAGACGGCCTCGAGTGCGCCGTGTTCCGCGGCGACGATCAAGGCGGTGTTGCCCTGCGAGTCGGTCATGGTCGCCAGAGCCGGCTGCCGGGCCAGCCGGCTTGCGGCGGCGGCGCCGTTGCCCTGTTGCAGATCGAGGATCAGCTGGTCGAAGTCCGCGGGTGTCGGCGTTGTCGATTCTTGCGGGGAGGCAGCAGGGCTCGTGTCGAGGGGAGCAGAGGGAGCGGAGGGAGGGGTAGAACGGTTGACGATGGCGTGCAACATGGGCGTTCTCCAGGAGAGGTGACCAGCGACGCCCCTGCGGTGCTGGATGGAAGTCGCCGGGTGGGAAAAACGGCACCAAGTTTGATGCCGGCCCCCGAGCTCCACTTGCGGGCATGTCACCTTTTGATCGGAACTGACCGATCACAGCGGGTCGCCGACTCCATCCCGCCGACTCCATCCCGCCGACTCCATCACCGCGGCCCGTCAGCCTGCGCGCTCAACGCGGGCCGTCCGCAACCCCCAGCCCGCGCAGCAGCGCATTGTGGAACTGGGCCGGCGACTCGACCTGCGGCGAGTGGCCCAGCTCCGGAAATGCGACCAGCGTCGCGTTCGGGATCGTGCGCGCCGCGCTCCGTCCCAGCACCGGATAGTTGCCCAGCTTTCCGGCAATCTCCGGCGCGGCGCGATTCGCGCCCGGCGCGGTACGGTCCTTCTCGCCGATCATCAGCAGCGTCGGCACGCCGATCCGCGAGAACTCGTGGATGACCGGCTGCGTGAACAGCATCTCGGAGGTCTGCGCCTGGTTCCAGGCCACCTGTTCCTTGCCGGGACCGGCGTACATCCCGGCCTGCATCGATACCCATCGATCGTATTCGGGCCGCCACTTGCCGTTGTAGTAGAAGCGCAGCTGATAGGCCTTGATCGAATCGAAGCTGGTCTTGAGCTCGCCCTGATACAGCTGATCGACGGTGGCATAGGGGACGCCCTCGGCCTGCCAGTCTTCCAGCCCGATCGGATTGACCAGCACCAGTTGCTCCACCGTCTTCGGATACTGCAGCGCGAAGCGCGCGGCCAGCATGCCGCCCATCGAATGGCCGATCACGGTGGCGCGCGTCACGCCGCGCGATTGCAGCAGCGCCTGCGTATTGGCGGCGAGCTGCGCGAAGCTGAACTGGTATCCGCGCGGTTTGGTGGACGCGCAAAAGCCGATCTGGTCCGGCGCGATCACGCGAAAGCCGGCATTGGTCAGCGTGTCGATCGTCGCTTCCCACGTCGCGCCGCAGAAGTTCTTGCCGTGCAGCAGCACCGCGGTGCGGCCATTGGGCTTGCCCTTCGGCGCGACGTCCATGAAGGCCATCGACAGGTCCTGCTGCTGCGACTGGAAGGTGAAGCGCTGGATCGGCTGCGGGTACGGGAAGCCTTCGAGTTGCGGGCCGTAGGGGGTGACGGAGGGCGTCGGGGTGCTGGCCGCGGGTTCGGCGGCGGCGACCGTTGTCGCGGCGGCGGTCATGGCGAGCGACACGGCAAGCGTCGACAGGGGCAACAGGCGGGTCGGAGTCGTTTTCATGCGGGGCTCCCAGGTGGGGCAAATGGCAGTGAGGAAACGGACTCGATGTGACCGTGGGGTAACAGTAAAGTTCAGGAAATGCGAGGCGCTTGCGGGGATTGCGAGCGCCGTTGCCCTCTCCCCCAGCCCCTCTGTCGCAAGCGGGAGAGGGTTTGGGAGAGGGCACGCCGGCTCATCCGAACGCCAGCATCCTCCCCGCCAGCATCACGGTCGCCCACAGCCCCAGCGACAGCACTCCAGCCAGCCGGCCATGGCGGGAGGTTGGGTGCGGGTCCGGGCTCCGACGCCGGCGCCGGCGCGAGGCCAGATGCAGCGCCAGCGCGTTCAGGGCCGCGGCAGCGATCAGCGCAAGCTTGGCGGCGAACCACGGGTTCGACAGGTACTCCCGCGCCGCCGGCGCAAACAGCAGCAGTCCCGACAGCGCCGCCAGCACGAAGCCGGCGAGCGACAGCGGTACCAACGTCCGCTGCAGCGCGGCGTCATCGAGCCGCAGCAAGCCGCCGGCGAGCCGCAGGTCGACCACTGCAATGGTGCCGAACAGCAGCGCGATGCCGAGCAGATGCAGCCAGCTGACCAGCGGATAAGCCCACGTCGATCCACGCAGCGCAACGACGGGCTGCCATGCTTCGACCGCTGCGAACCAGGCGTTCCACGCTTCCATGCCGCTACTCACCCACCGTCCCGCTCAGCCGCGCGGCGCGCCGCTGCATCCGGCGGGCAGCGCGACCGATTGCTGGCGTACGCCGACGCCGTCCAGCACGATCAGGGCCGGCCTGGCGACATGGCGGTCGGCGCAGGACGGAAAGCCGATCGCCTCGAGCCGGTCGCCGGGGCGCGGCTCGCGCGGCATGCCCCATCGTTCGAGCCGATTGATCGGTGCCAGGTCGAGCGTCCAGCGTCCGGGCGGGGCCGGCGCGCGTACCGCCGCCAGCGTGCGGGCAAAGCCAAGTTCGGCGAGGTCGGGCGGCACGGGCAAGGCGTTCCAGTTCGCGGGCAGGGCCTTGGCGTCGACCTCGATCGTTACCTGCGGATGCGGGTTGCGCCAGGTCACCGACACCACGCGGCCGGAGAAGTAGAGCGGCGCGGCGGTGTCGTAATACCCCCAGCCGTGATGCGCCGACGCGGGCTTTGCCAGCGTCATTGCCAGGCCGCACAGCGCAATTGCCAGCAGCTGCTTCATCGTTCCTTCCTTGGGCGAGTCCATGGCGGCGAAGATAGCCCTCGCCAATCCATACATCAATCACCCAAAATGGCATCGTTCGATACGTCCGGGGGTATCAATGGAATTCCAGCAACTGAAGCTGTTCCTGGCGGTGGCCGACGCCTTGCATTTCGGCCGGGCCGCACAGCAGGTCGGCATGGCGCAGCCGCATCTGAGCCGGGCGATCGCCAGGCTGGAAGAGGAAATCGGCGTGCGGCTGTTCGATCGGACCAGCCGGCGCGTCGCGCTGACGGCCGCCGGCGAGCGGCTGCGCGAGGAGGCGATCGAGCTGCTGCACGCGGAGCGGCGCGCGCAGCAGGCGGCGCGTGCGGCGGGACAGCAGCGGCGTCGGCGCCTGCGCATTGCCTACGTTTCGGCGGCGCTCTATCGCGCGTTGCCGGCCGCATTGCGCAGCCTGTCGGCCGCGTCGGAGCCGGTCGAGTTCGTGCTGCAGGAAGCCACCACCAACGAGCAACTGGCGCTGATCGCCGCCGGCGAGATCGATCTGGGCATCGGCCATCCGCCCTTCGACACGCATGCGCGCCTTGCCAGCGTGCTGCTGGCAAACGACCGCTTCGACGCGGTGCTGCCCGCCGACCACCGCCTTGCCGGCCGGACGACGGTCCGTGTCGAGGAGCTGGCCACCGAGCCCCTGGTGCTGTTCCCCGAGGCGCAGGGGCCGGCGCTGTATGCCGCGATACGCGACCGCTGTCGCGTGGCGGGTCGCTCGATTCAGGTGGCGGCGACCGCGCCGCGCCTGCATGGGCAGTTGTCGCTGGTCGCGGCGGGACTGGGCATCGGATTGGCGCCGACGCAGTCGCGCAGCCTGGAAGTGGCGGGCACGGTGCGCGTCCCGCTCAAGCCCT
>NZ_JCBAJO010000409.1:0-2195 GCF_059772245.1 Cupriavidus sp. R6-3 | reverse complement strand
CAGGCTGCGGCTCGCCGCCTCGGTCGCTTCCTCGATCGCGGCGCGCGCGGCCGGCAGGTCGAGTTCGTCGGCGTGCTGGCGCACCTGGATGCGCGCCGCGGCGACATGGGCCGCGACCAGGTAGTTCTGCACGATGAAGCGGTTCAGGTTGTCGACCGCGCGGTGCCGGCTCCTGGGCTCGTCCAGCATGCGCTGGAACGAGCCGATCAGCGCCGACAGGCTGTCCATGAACTGCTTGCGCTCGACCCGATAGGCAAAGTCGTCGCGCGTCAGCCCGAGCAGCAGATCGCGCGTCGCGGCGATATAGCGCCGGTTCGCATTCAGCACGTTCTCGACCAGTGCCGGAATCGCGCGATATTCCCAGCTCGGCAGCACGAAGCTGAAGATCGACGCGATCACCCCGCCGATCACGGTATCGACCAGCCGCTCCCCGACCACCGTCGAGCCCGGCATCAGCAGATTGATCTGCACCAGCACCTGCACGCAGGCCGCGATCGCGGTGTAGCGGTACTTGATCGTGACGAAGGTCGCGCTGGCCACCAGCGAGACGAACAGCACAGCCAGCAGCACCAGCGGTTCGTGCACCACGCGCAGGATCGCCAGCGCGATGATGCAGCCTATCAGCGTGCCGATCAGGCGGTCGTTGTAGCGCTGCTTGGTCATGCTGAAGTTCGGCTTCAGGATGACGATGATGGTCAGCAGGATCCAGTAGCCGTGCGAGGCGTAGGGCAGATGGCTTGCGACCACCAGGCCAGCGGCGACCGCCATCGTGACGCGCAGCGCGAAGCGGAACACCGGCGCGCGCCAGTGCAGGTTGTCGCGCAGCACGCGCCATTCGTAGCGCTGGCGCGTCAGGAACGGCGTCATGTCGGGGCCGGGCAGCACCTGGCGCGGCTCGACCGGCGTGCGCGAGGCCACGTGCAGCTGCTCGACCAGCGCGATCGCGCCCTTGATCATGTCGAGCGTCTCGCCCAGCGCCGTCATCGCGGCCGGGTCGATATGGTGGTGCCGCAGCATCGCGATCTCGTCGGCGACCGCGCGCAGCGCCTCGCGATAGTCGACCTCGGCATACGACGGCCGGCCGCGCGTCACGTCGTAGGCGATCGCCTCGACGTCCTCGCACATCAGCCGGATCAGCCGCCGCAGCGCGTCCAGCACCGGCGTGCCGGCGAAGGTCTGGCGCAGCAGCGGGTAGTCGGTATTGGTCGACAGGATGTATTCGTACAGGTCAAGCATCCGCAGATGGACCTGCACCAGCAGCCCGTCGTGCGGTGTGCGGTTGCCGCGCAGCACCAGGTCGCGCGCCGCCTGCTGCCGCTCCGCGACCACGATCTGCTGGCGCACCAGCGCATTGAACTGCTCGTCGTAGTCGTTGCCGGCATCGTAGAAGCCGGCCTTGATCTCGAGGTAGCCGGCCAGCTCGTACAGCGACTCGGCCAGGATCTGCTGCTTGGTGCGCCGCTCCATCAGCCAGCTGACCGCCATCGCGTACGCCATGTACGCCGCCGCGCCGGCGCCGAACAGCAGCGCGTGCTCGATCGCCCGCCGCACGACGAAGTCCTCGCTCAACGTCAGCGTCATCACGAACAGCGTCGAGAACTGCAACGGCATGGTCTTGTTGCCGTACACCGTCATCATGCCGGCCAGGAAGGTGACCAGCACCAGCACGACCGGCAGCACGCGCGGGAACGGCGTCACCAGCGCGACGATCAGCGTCACCGCGGTACACAGCAGCACGCTGGCCAGCATCTCGTTGAACTTGTGATTCACCGGGCTGGGCAGGTCCATCAGGCTGGTACACAGCGCGCCCATCGACACCACCATCGCGGTCGGCAGGTCGGCCAGCTGCAGCGCGATCAACGTCGCGCCGATGACGCCCGTCGCCGATCGCAGCCCGCGATAGACGTAGTGCGAAAAAACGAAGGTGCGGGGATCGTGGGCGTATTGCATGCGGGGGCGGCGGGCGGCTACGGCGGACGAACTACGGCGGAAGGCCGGGCCGGTAGCTTACTGGCCCAGCCAGCGCGCGCGCAATGGATGGCGGCCGCGCTGGCGCCGATCGTCGCCTTCCTCGAGCTGCAGGCGATATTCCGTCGCCGGCTCCGGCGCGAAGGTGACCGGCAGCACGTGCAGCTCGTCGCGGCGGAACAGGTGGCAAGGCACGGTGTCGCCGGCGCGATAGCGCGCCAGCAGCT
>NZ_JCBAJO010000408.1:0-2251 GCF_059772245.1 Cupriavidus sp. R6-3 | reverse complement strand
ACACCGACGCAAGCTGGACTTTTATCGATGCCCGATCCGGACAACCTTTCCTCCTCTCCTCCGCCCGCGCGGCCGCCACAGCCCGGCGAGCCGGCGCGCCGGCGCCGCGCGCGCTGGCTGCCATCGGTGGTCTGGCTGATTCCCATCGTCGCCGCCGTGGTGGGGCTGTCGCTGCTGTTCCATACGCTGTCGCAGCGCGGCCCCGAGATCCAGGTCACCTTCCGCACCGCGGAGGGGCTGGCTCCAGGCAAGACGCCGGTGCGCTACAAGGACGTCGATATCGGCCTCGTCAAGTCCGTGCGGCTGGCCCCCGACCGCTCGCATGTGGTCGCGACGATCGACCTGACCAAGGACGCGGACAACTTCGCGGTCAAGGACACGCGTTTCTGGGTGGTGCGGCCGCGGCTGGCCGTCAGCGGCGTATCGGGACTGGAGACGCTGCTGTCCGGCTCCTATGTCGGCGTCGACGCCGGCAAGTCCGAGGAAAGCCAGCGCGAGTTCGTCGGCCTGGAAACCCCGCCGGTGGTCACCACCGACTCGTCCGGCAAGCAGTTCGTGCTGCGCGCCGCGGACCTGGGTTCGCTCGACATCGGCTCGCCGGTCTACTACCGGCGCGTGCAGGTCGGCCAGGTGGTCGCCTATCAGCTCGAACCGGCCGGCCGCGACATCACGCTGCGGGTCTTCATCAACAAGCCCTACGACGAACTGGTCACCGCAGACACGCGCTTCTGGCATGCCAGCGGCGTCGACCTGAAGCTCGATGCGGGCGGCTTCAAGCTCAATACGCAGTCGCTGGTGACGATGCTGCTCGGCGGAGTCGCCTTCCAGGCGCCGCCGAACTCGAACGTGACCGAGGCCGCCAAGGAGAACACCCAGTTCCTGCTGGCGGGCGACCAGGCCGACGCGATGAAGGAGCCCGAGGAACTGGCGCCGACGCTGGCGGTGCTGAACTTCGAGCAATCGGTGCGGGGCCTGGCGCCCGGCGCGCCGGTGGACTTCCGCGGCGTGGTGGTCGGCCAGGTGCGCTCGATCGGCATCGATTACGTGCGCGAGACCAAGTCGTTCCGGCTGCCGGTCGTGGTCGAGCTCTATCCGTCGCGGATGGGCTTCCGCGAGCGCGACCTTGCCGACCGCGAGCGCGCCCGCCAGCTGATGCTGGGCCTGATCCAGCGCGGCCTGCGCGCGCAGTTGCGCACCGGCAACCTGCTGACCGGCCAGCTGTACGTGGCGCTCGACTTCTTCCCCAACGCCAAGGCGGTCAAGCCGCCGGCCGATACCGCGATCGCCGAGCTGCCGACCATGCCCGGCGCGCTCGACGAACTGCAGGCCAAGCTCGGCAGCATCGTCGGCAAGATCGAGAAGGTGCCGTTCGATGAGATCGGCCAGGATCTGCGCAAGACGGTGGCGCAGCTGAACACGACGCTGGCCAGCGCGGACAAGCTGGTCGCGCAGCTGCAGGGCGACGTCGCGCCCGAGGTGCTGGCGGCCCTGCAGGACGCGCGCCGCACCATCCAGTCGGCCAACGGCACGCTGGCCTCGGACGCGCCGCTGCAGCAGGACACGCGCCGCATGCTGCAGGAGCTGACGCGCACCGCGATCTCGCTGCGCACGCTGACCGACTACCTCGAACGCCATCCCGAAGCGCTGCTGCGCGGCAAGACGGAGACTCAACGATGAAGGGCCCGCTTATCCTGTCCCGCCGGCTGCGCGCCGCGACGTTTGCCACAGCCTGCGCCGGCGCCCTGCTGCTCGGCGGCTGCGCGTCGTCGTCGGAGCCGCGCTACTACACGCTGGCGCACGGCGGCGAGGCCGCTGCGGCCGGCGCGGCGATGCCCGCCACCGCGGTGGTGAGCGGCGCCAATTCGCCCACGGGCACAGGCACGGGCACAAGCGCCGCCAGCCAGCCGCTGTGGATCGAGGTCGCGCCGGCGCGCGTGCCGGAACGGCTCAATCGCCAGCAGATCGTGATTGGCGGCGCCGACGGCCGCGTGACCCCGCTCGACATGGCGCGCTGGTCGGCGCCGCTGCCCGACGAGTGGCGCGATGCGCTGTCGCAGCGCCTGCAGATCGTGCTGGGCGCGGTCGATGTCTATCAGCAGGGACTGAGCGGCGTGCAGCCGCTGTACCGCATCACCACCGAGGTGGTGCGGCTCGATGCGCAGCCCGGCACGCGCGTCGGCGCCACCGTCAACTGGACCGTGCGCCGCCTGCCCGATGGCCGCACGCTGGCCGGACGCACGCAGGCCGAACT
>NZ_JCBAJO010000407.1:0-2270 GCF_059772245.1 Cupriavidus sp. R6-3 | reverse complement strand
CGCGGGCCGCCCGAGCGCGGCCGCGCCTTACCGGGAATTTCTCCTATGTCCTCCATGCGAACTCACTACTGCGGTCTCGTGACCGAACAACTGACCGGCCAGGAAGTGGCCCTGACCGGCTGGGTGCAACGGCGCCGCGACCACGGCGGCGTGATCTTCATCGACCTGCGCGATCGCGAGGGTCTGGTGCAGGTCGTCTGCGATCCGGACCGCCCCGAAATGTTCAAGGTCGCCGAGGACATCCGCAACGAGTTCTGCATCCGCGTGACCGGCAAGGTGCGCGCGCGTCCGGCCGGCACCGAGAACGCCAACCTGACCTCGGGCAAGATCGAGGTGCTGTGCCATGAGCTGACCGTGCTGAACCCGTCGGTCACGCCCCCGTTCCAGCTCGACGACGACAACCTGTCGGAGACCACCCGCCTGACGCACCGCGTGCTGGACCTGCGCCGCCCGCAGATGCAGTACAACCTGCGCCTGCGCTACAAGGTGGCGATGGAAGTGCGCAAGTACCTGGACGAGCAGGGCTTCATCGACATCGAGACGCCGATGCTGGGCAAGAGCACGCCCGAGGGCGCGCGCGACTACCTGGTGCCGTCGCGGGTCAACCCGGGCCACTTCTTCGCGCTGCCGCAGTCGCCGCAGCTGTTCAAGCAGATGCTGATGGTGTCGGGCTTCGATCGCTACTACCAGATCACCAAGTGCTTCCGCGACGAGGACCTGCGCGCCGACCGCCAGCCCGAATTCACGCAGATCGACTGCGAGACCTCGTTCCTGACCGAGCAGGACATCCGCGACCTGTTCGAGAACATGATCCGCACGGTGTTCAAGAACACCATCGGCGTGGCGCTGGACGACCGCTTCCCGGTGATGGAATTCCGCGAGGCGATGGCCCGCTTCGGCTCGGACAAGCCGGACCTGCGCGTCAAGCTCGAGTTCACCGAGCTGACCGAGGTCATGAAGGACGTCGACTTCAAGGTGTTCTCGGGCCCGGCCAACAGCGACAACGGCCGCGTGGTCGCGCTGCGCGTGCCCGGCGGCGGCCAGATCTCGCGCGGCGAGATCGATGCCTATACGCAGTTCGTCGCCATCTACGGCGCCAAGGGCCTGGCCTGGATCAAGGTCAACGAAGTGGCCAAGGGCCGCGACGGCCTGCAATCGCCGATCGTCAAGAACCTGCATGACGCCGCCATCGCCGAGATCCTGAAGCGCTCGGGCGCGCAGGATGGCGACATCCTGTTCTTCGGCGCCGACAAGGCCAAGGTCGTCAACGACGCGATGGGCGCGCTGCGCCTGAAGATCGGCCACTCGGAATTCGGCAAGGCCAACGGCCTGTTCGAGGACGCGTGGAAGCCGCTGTGGGTGGTGGACTTCCCGATGTTCGAGTACGACGAGGAAGACGCCCGCTGGGTCGCGATGCACCACCCGTTCACCAGCCCCAAGGACGAGCACCTGGAGTACCTGGCCACCGATCCGGGCAAGTGCATCGCCAAGGCCTACGACATGGTGCTGAACGGCTGGGAAATCGGCGGCGGCTCGGTGCGTATCTATCGCGAGGACGTGCAGAGCAAGGTGTTCCGCGCGCTGAAGATCAACGAGGAAGAGGCGCGCGTCAAGTTCGGCTACCTGCTGGATGCGCTGCAGTACGGCGCGCCCCCGCATGGCGGCATCGCCTTCGGCCTGGACCGTATCGTCACGATGATGGCCGGCGCCGATTCGATCCGCGACGTGATCGCCTTCCCGAAGACGCAGCGCGCGCAGGACCTGCTGACGCAGGCGCCGAGCTCGGTCGACGAGAAGCAGCTGCGCGAGCTGCATATCCGCCTGCGCACGCCCGAGCCGAAGGCTTCGGCGTGATGCCGCTGGCGAGGTAGCGAGAGACGACGGCCGTGCGCGAGCGCGGCCGTTTTTTGTTTGTGTAGGCTGCGGAGGGCGATCGAGGTTTCCAATTGTTTCCCATGGGAACGATCGGCCACCCCGCGAGGTCATCCATCGGGCTGCCGCGGGCAGCCGCACCTGACAAGGGGAGAACAAAGGTGACACTGGATATCGAACTGATCCGCCAATTCCTGCTGCAGCACGCGGAGACGATCCTGACCTGGCTGGTCGCCGGGCTGGTGATGATGCTGCTGGCGCGCTTCGAGCTGCGCCGGGCGGTGCGCAAGTCCGCGCAGGCGATGTCCGAATCGGTGGCGACCACGGTGGCCGCCTGCGTCCCCGATATCGCGCACGCCGCGCAGGTGGGCAGCGCGGCGGCCGAAGGCGGCGCCGTG
>NZ_JCBAJO010000406.1:0-2276 GCF_059772245.1 Cupriavidus sp. R6-3 | reverse complement strand
CGCTGGCCGGCCTGCCGAGCCCCGTGCGGACCCGGCAGGCGGACCTGGAGCAGGGCGCCTGGCCGCTGGCCGACGAGGCGCCGTTCGACGCGGTGATCGTCACCAACTATCTGCATCGCCCCTTGTGGCCGCATCTGATCGATGCGCTGGCGCCCGGCGGCGTGCTGATCTACGAAACCTTTGCGGTGGGGAACGAGACGGTCGGCAAGCCGTCCAATCCCGATTTCCTGCTGCGGCCCGGAGAATTGCTCGAGGCGGTGCACGGCAGCCTGCGGGTCGTCGCCTACGAGGACGGCGTGATCGAAGTGCCCCGGACGGCGTTCGTGCAGCGCATATGCGCCGTGCGCGAGGCACTGCAGGCCGCTGGAGCGGCGGCGCCGCCACGCTATCGCCTGGACGGGTGATTTGCGCCAGGTGATGCCGGCGCGATGTCAGCGTGCAAGCGGGCCGATGCGTTGATCCACTTGGTGTTTGCCCGGGTAGGCAGGGGTTGCCGGTGTGCTTCGGCGGCCAATTCGTATCCGGTACAATCCCGCTATTCGAAATCTCGAAAACCATACCAGCTATGACACAGATTACCGGCAGCATCGTCGCCATCGTGACGCCGATGCAGGAGGATGGCAGCCTGGATTACGCCGCGCTGCGCAGCCTGATCGACTGGCACGTCGCCGAAGGCACCGATGGCATCGTGATCGTCGGTACCACGGGGGAATCGCCCACGGTGTCGGTCGAGGAGCATTGCGAGCTGATCCGGGTCGCGGTCGAGCAGGCCGCCAAACGCATCCCCATCATCGCCGGGACCGGCGGCAACTCGACCCGCGAGGCGATCGAGCTGACCGCCTTCGCCAAGCAGGTCGGCGCCGATGCGTCGCTGCAGGTCGTGCCCTACTACAACAAGCCGACGCAGGAAGGGATGTACCGGCATTTCCGCACCATCGCGGAAGCGGTCGATCTGCCGGTGCTGCTGTACAACGTGCCGGGACGCACTGTCGCCGACATGAGCAACGACACCATCCTGCGCCTGGCCCAGGTGCCGGGCGTGGTCGGCGTCAAGGAGGCCACCGGCAACATCGACCGCGCGGCCCAGCTGATCAAGGACGCGCCGGAAGGCTTTGCCATCTACAGCGGCGACGATCCCACCGCGGTCGCGCTGATGCTGCTGGGCGGCCACGGCAATATCTCGGTGACCGCCAACGTGGCCCCGCGCAAGATGCACGAGCTGTGCGTCGCGGCGCTCAAGGGCGATGCGATCACCGCCCGCCGCCTCCATATGGAGTTGATCGCGCTGAACAAGGCGCTGTTCATCGAGGCCAACCCGATCCCCGTCAAGTGGGCGCTGCAACAGATGGGCAAGATGGCCGGCGGCATCCGCCTGCCGCTGACGCCGCTGTCGCCCGAGCACCACGAGACCGTGCGCCGCGCGCTGGCCGGCGCCGGGCTGCTCGCCTGATCGATCCGATTTTTCTTTCGCGCCAAGCGGTCATTCCCTTCACTAGGATTGCGTGTCAATGAAACTCAAGCTTAACCGCCATGGCGTGCCGCAAGGCCGCCGTGCCGCCCTGGTCTTGCCGCTGCTCGCGCTCGGCATGACCGCTGGCTGCAGCACCGTCAACGACATGATGCAGGCCGACAAGATCGACTACAAGTCGGCCGCCGCGGCCAAGCGCACCTCGACGCTCGAGGTGCCGCCGGACCTGACCAAGCTCGACGGCGATCGCCGCTATTCGGTCCCCGAGCAGGCCGGCGCGACGTTGTCCGGCTACCAGCAGGCCACCAGCACCCAGCCCAAGGTCGCCGGCACCAACGTGCTGCCGTCGGCGGAAGGCATCCGCGTCGAACGCGACGGCAACCAGCGCTGGCTCGTCATCAGCAACGGCATGGCGCCCGACCAGCTGTGGCAGACCATGCGCGAGTTCTGGCAGGAGAACGGCTTCCTGCTGGTACAGGACTCGCCCGAGACCGGCATCATGGAAACGGACTGGGCCGAGAACCGCGCCAAGATTCCGCAGGACTTCATCCGCAACACGATCGGCAAGGTGTTCGACAGCCTGTATTCGACCTCGGAGCGCGACAAGTTCCGCAGCCGGGTCGAGAAGGGCCAGAACGGCAACCTGGAAGTCTTCATCAGCCATCGCGGCGCCAAGGAAGAGTTGACCGGCCTGGACAAGTCGCAGACGGTGTGGACCCCGCGCCCGGCCGATCCCGAGCTGGAAGCCGAATTCCTGTCCCGCCTGGCGCAGCGCCTGGGCGTGCAGAAGGAACAGGCCGACCGCATG
>NZ_JCBAJO010000405.1:0-2293 GCF_059772245.1 Cupriavidus sp. R6-3 | reverse complement strand
GCGGCTGGTCCGTGGCGTCGCCCTCCAGCGCGGCCCCGGGCACCCCGCGCACGCGTTCGGCGCAGGCCATCAGCGTATTGACGGGCACGACCGGCAGATCGGCGCCGAAGGCCAGCCCCTGCGCGATGCCGCAGGCGGTGCGCAGGCCGGTAAACGAGCCCGGGCCGGCGCCGAAGGCGATCGCGGCGCAATCGGCCAGCCGGATGCCGGCCTCGGCCAGCAGTTCGCCGGCGGCGGGCAGGACCCGGCCCGACGAGCGCGGGCCGGTCTGTTCGTGGCGGGCCAGGCAGCGCAGGCCGCCGGTCGGCGAGGCGTGTCCGAGCGCGACGGAACACCACTCGGTGGAGGTTTCAACGGCAAGAATCCATGACATGCCGCGATTGTATCCGCTGGCCACGGAACCGAAGCCGCCCTCGGTTTTTTCCGGGCGGGTTTGGCGGCCCGGGGGCTATCATCGCGGGTCCATCTCCCTCACCGTCCCGGAGTCCCCCATGAGCGACCTGCAACAGCGCTTCGAGCAAGCGCAGAACGACGTCAAGCAACTGCCCGAACGCCCCAGCAACATGACGCTGCTGCGCCTGTACGCGCTGTTCAAGCAAGGCAGCGAGGGCGACGTCCATGGCGACAAGCCGGGCATGACCGACTTCGTCGGGCGCTACAAGTTCGAGGCCTGGGAAACGCTGAAGGGCACCAGCCAGGAAGAGGCGATGCAGAAGTACATCGAGCTGGTGGAGGAGCTGAAGTCCGGCGCGGCCAGCTGAGCCAGCGCCGCGCCGCCGCCTTCGCGCGCTGTCTTCTTCGCGCGGACATCCCCGCGCCGCCGTCCCCGCCCTGCCATCCCTTGCGCCGACGGGGACCCGGCGGCTTCCACGCGAGACAGCCAGCACGGTGCGCCCGCTGCGTTCGCGGGCGCGACAGACATCAGGCGCTACTGCCCCACCCGCTCCGGCTGCTGCCGCGGCCGGATCCGCCAGGCGGCCAGGATCGCGGTCGCAATCACCAGCCCCACCGCCAGGAAGGTCTCGTCGAACGCGCGGATGCGCGCCGCGGCATCGGCCCCGGCCTGATTGCCGGCCAGCAGCGCGCCGTGCGACTCCAGCCGCCATTGCAGGCCGACCCCGGCCAGGCTGACACCGATGGCACCACCCAGCTGCCGCACGAAGTTGATCACGCTGGACCCCTGCGCGATCAGCGAAAAATCGACGCCCCGCATCGCGCCCAGCGACAGCGACGGCAGGATGCAGCCCAGGCCGATACGCCCCAGCACCGCCAGCGCCACCAGCACCACATAGGGCGTCGTCAGCGAGCCCAGCGCCATCAGCAGGAAGGACGCGGCCAGCAGCGCCAGCCCCGCCGACACCTGGATATGCGGCGGCACGCGGCTGGTCAGCCGGCCGGCCGCGGCGATGGTCACCGCCAGCGCGATCCCCGCCGGCAGCAGCACGAAGCCCGCCTGCGACGGCGAGTACTGCAGCGCCATCTGCATATAGACCGGCAGCAGATAGGTCGAACCGAACAGCCCGGCGCCATAGATGAAGGCCACCACCGCGCCGGCCGAGAACTGCCGATAGCTGTACAGCCGCATGTTCATCAGCGGGTCCGAGGCGCGCAGCTGCCACAGCACGAACAGCACCAGCAGCAGCACGCCCAGGCCCGACAGCAGCAGGCCGGTGACGGTGTCCTCGCGCAGCTCGACCAGGCCGTTGAGCAGCATCACCGTGGCGACGCCGGCCAGCGCCAGGCCCTGCCAGTCGAGCGGCTTGCGCTCGCCCATCATCGCGGAATCGATCGCCATGAAGCGGCGCGCCATCAGTCCGGCGACGATGGTCAGCGGCACCACCACGAAGAAGATCGAGCGCCAGCCGAACGATTCGACCAGGAAGCCGCCCAGGCTCGGCCCCAGCGCCGGCGCCAGCACCACGCCGAAGCCGAACATGCCCATCGCCCTGCCCTGCTCGCGTTCCTCGAACACGCGCAGGATCAGGATATTGGGCAGCGGCTGCATGATGCCGGCGGCCACGCCTTCGGCCACGCGCATCGCGATCATCACGCCATAGGTCGGCGAGAAGCCGCCGACCAGCCCGCCGACGCCGAGCAGCACGGCGGCGCCAAGAAAGGTGCGGCGCAGGCCGTAGCGGTTCAGCAGCCACGGCGTCAGCAGCATCGCCAGCGTCATCGCGATCATGAAGCTGGCCGCGACCCATTGCGCGCGCTCCTGCCCGAGGCCGAAATGCCGGCTCAGGTCCGGCACCGCGACATTGACGATGGTCGACGACACGATCGAGGACATCGT
>NZ_JCBAJO010000404.1:0-2317 GCF_059772245.1 Cupriavidus sp. R6-3 | reverse complement strand
GAAGGCATGAAGGCATGAAGGCATGAAGGCATGAAGGCATGAAGGCATGAAGGCATGAAGCGGGCAGCGTACCCGTTTCTGCGTGGGCGCCGGGCAGGATTGCAGAAGCAGCAAGAAGGTTTCGAAGAGGCATGCGCGGGCTCTTGCCCGCCCGCCTTGTCGGCATCCGGGGGAAGACCGATGAAGCGAGTGGCGTTCGACCACTGCGTCGGCTGGCTGCATGCCGGCCCCGGCGCAACCGGCGTGGTGCTGTGCGCGCCGTGGGGCCACGAAGCGATGTGGTCGCATCGCGCCTGGCGGCACCTGGCCGCGGATCTCGCCAGCGCCGGCATGCCGGTGCTGCGCTTCGACTATCCCGGCTGCGGCGATTCGGCGGGTTCCGACGAGGGTCCCGATCGTCTCAGCGCCTGTGCGCACAGCATCGTGCGCGCCGCGCAGACGCTGCGCGCGCATACCGGGGTCGAGCGCGTGGTGCTGTGCGGTCTGCGCCTGGGTGCGACGCTTGCGGTGCTGGCCGCCGAGGCGATGGCCAACGACGGCGGGCAGCGTCCCGACGGACTGATCCTGCTGGCGCCGCCGGTGACCGGCCGCACCTATCTGCGCGAGCTGCGCGCGCTGCAGCGCAGCTGGTGCAATAACGCGATCCCCGATATTCCGGTGGCGCCGCCGTGCGATGGCAGCTGCGAGGTGCTGGGCTATCGGTTGCCGTCCGACGCGGTGGCCTTGCTCGAGAGCCTGCGGCTCGAACGCCGTGCCACCTGTCCCGCGCCGCGCGTGCTGCTGCTCGATGCGTGGCCCGGCGCCGGTTCGCCGGTCGCCGCGCTGGCGGGCCGATATCGTGCGCAGGGCGTGCAGGTGACGCGGCTCGACTTCGACGAATACCCGGCCATGATGCGCTCGGCCGAGAACAGCAGCGTGCCCGAACATGCGTGGCAGCAGATCGCGCAATGGCTGGGTCCGGCCGCTTCGGTGGCGCGCCGTGGCCAGCCGGCGTGCGACGTCCCGGACGATGCCGTGCTGCGGCTCGAGGGGACGGTGGAGCGGCCGGTGTGGCTCGATGGCGGCCGCCAGTTCGGCGTGCTGTGCACGCCCGAGGATGGCGGCGAGACGATCGGCACGGCGGTGCTGTTCCCGAACACCGGCGGCAACCATCATGTCGGCGACTGCCGGCTGTTCGTCACGCTGTCGCGCCAGCTCGCGCATGCCGGCGTCGCGGCCTTGCGGCTCGACGTATCGGCACTGGGCGACAGTCCGCTGGCCGCTCGCACGATGCGGATCGCGGCGCTCTATGGCGAGCAGCCATGGCGCGATGTCGCGGCCGCGGCGGCGTGGCTCAAGGCGCGCGGCTATCGGCGCGTGGTGGCGGCGGGGGTTTGCTCGGGGGGGTTTATCGCGCTGCAGGCGGCCTTGGCGGCCGCGCCGATCGATGGGCTGGTGCTTGCCAACCTGCTGAAGTTCCGCTGGGACAGCCGCGGTGGCGACAAAGGGGCAAATGCCGAAGCCCAAGCCGGAGCGGAAGCCGACGTCGATGCCGAGCCGCAATCGACGCGAGTCTATCTGGCCGCGGCACGCAATCCGGCGCAATGGCTGCGGCTGCTGCGCGGCGAGATCGATCCGTGGCCGCATGCCGCCGCACTGGCGCGGCGGTTATTGTCGAGCCGCGCCGGCGCCGAGCCGGGCACGCAGGACCTGGACGTGTATGCGCGCGAGGCGATGCACAGCCTGCAACGCCGCGGCGTGCGCGTGGATCTGCTGTATGGGGCGGGGGATATCGGCCTGGAAGAAGCGCGTGCGCGCTTCGGCCGGCATCTGGAGGCGCTGGCGCCGATGAGCGGCATTCGCGCCCATGTACTGCCGCGGCTGGACCATTCGCTGTTTCTCGCGGAGAGCCGCGCGCAATTTGCGGCTTGCCTGATGCGGCATCTGGCGGCGTCCGGGGCGCCGGTGGCGGCGACATCCACGTCTTCGCTGGCCGCGTCTTCGGCCGCTTAGCCCGCGGGCCCGCCCCCGCAGACCCCGGACTGGCGCTTGGCCTTCGTCCGGGGCCAGGGGCGGCCCGCGACGCATCAGCGCGCCGGCGGCGTGGTCAGTTCGCGCTTGGCCTCCTCGTTGGCCTCGCGCATCTCCTGCTTGCGTTCCTGCTTGGCGGCCTTCACTTCCTGCTTGTATTCCTGCCGCGCTTCGGACTTGCGCTCGCGGTACTCGCCGCGTGCCTCGGCGCGTGCCATGCGCCGCTCGACCAGCGGATCGAGCTTCGGCTGGAGCTGGTAGACGCCCGGGCCGTACGGCGTGGCGACCATGCCGGCCGGAACGCTGC
>NZ_JCBAJO010000403.1:0-2371 GCF_059772245.1 Cupriavidus sp. R6-3 | reverse complement strand
GGCCGGCAATCCGCAGCCCAGATCGTGCGCGCAGATGGCGGCAGCGGTGCTCGACGGCGCCGCCGTGCAGTCGGCCACCGAGGTCGCCGCCGGCAGCTTCTCGCCCAATGCCGGCACCACGCTGACCGTGCCCGCCTTCTGCCGCGTGCAGGCGGTGGCGCGGCCCAGCAGCGATTCGGAGATCCGCTTCGAAGTGTGGATTCCGGCCGCCGCGCAATGGAACGGCAAGCTGCTGGTGACCGGCAATGGCGGCTACAGCCCGGCGCTGGGCTACCGTGCGATGGCGATGGGGCTCGCGCGCGGCTACGCCACCGTCGGCGGCGATACCGGCCACCAGTCGGCCAATCCGAACGACATGCTGTTCGGCGTCAACCATCCGGAGAAGATCGTCGACTGGGGCACGCGCTCGATCCATGCCATCACGGTGCCGAGCAAACGGCTGGTCGCCGACATGCACGCGCGCGGCATCGAGCGCGCGTACTTCTACGGCTGCTCGACCGGCGGCCACCAGGGCTATGCCGAGGCGCAGCGCTATCCGGACGATTTCGACGGCATCATCGCCGGCGCGCCGGGCAACAACCGGGTGCGGCTCAATGCCGGCTTCCTGTGGCAATTCCTCGCCAACCACCGTCCCAACGACAATCTGTCGCCAATCATCCCGGCGGCCAAGCTGACGATGGTGACGCGCGCCGCGGTGGCGGCCTGCGATGCCGACGATGGCGTCACCGACGGCGTGGTCGACGATCCGCGGCAATGCGGCTTCGATCCGGCAACGCTGCAATGCAGCGGCGCCGATGCGGACAATTGCCTGACCGCCGAACAGGTGTCGGCGCTGAAGGCCATGTACGCAGGGCCGCGCAATCCGCGCACCGGGGAGCAGGTCTATCCCGGCTGGCCAAAGACCAGCGAGGCGCTGTTCACGGTGGCCGGCGCACCGGTAGGCTGGAACTCCTACTGGGGCACGACCGAGCCCACGCGCGCCGATTTCTGGCGCTACTGGGTCTTCGACAATCCGCAATGGAACTGGTGGACCTTCGATTTCGATCGCGACCTGGCCTATGCCGACGCCAAGGTCGGCACGATGGTCGATCAGACCAACGCCGATCTATCGGCCTTCAAGGCCGGCGGCGGCAAGCTGCTGGTCTACAACGGCTGGCAGGACCCGGTGGTCAACGCGGTCGATACCATCGCCTACTACGATCGCGTCAAGGCGGCGCAGGGCTCCCAAGCCGCCACCGACGCGTTCTTCCGGCTCTTCATGGTGCCCGGCATGGGGCACTGCTCGGGCGGGCCGGGTACCACGCAGTTCGGCAACGGCGATACGCCGGCGCCGGTGGTCGATGCGCAGCATGACATCCTGGAGGCGCTCGATGCCTGGGTCACGCGCGGGACGGCGCCGGAGCGCATCGTCGCTTCCGCGGTCAGCGGCGGCGCCGTGACGCGCACCCGGCCGCTGTGCCCGTATCCGCGCAAGGCGGTCTATCAGGGCAGCGGCAGCACCGACGATGCGGCCAATTTCACGTGCCGCTAGCGGGCAGCGTCCGCTGGAAGGGAGGCAGAAGTTGCAAGGCATGTAAGACCGTTCCGGGCCGGGACAAGGCACGGATCGCGACCGGCGGGGTCGACAACGCCCCGCCGCCGTGGTCCGCGCCTTGCTGCATGTCGGCTGGCGCCGATCCGGCGTCGACCGACCGAGGAGGGATGTCATGCCTCACGAGCAATATCAAGCCTGTATCGATGCCTGCACGCGCTGCGCGCAGGCCTGCCGTCACTGTGCGGCGTCCTGCCTGCAGGAACACGATGTGCAGAAGATGACCGAGTGCATCCGGCTGGACCTGGACTGTGCCGGCATTTGCGAACTTTCGGTGGCCTATATGTCGCGCGGCAGCGAGCATTCGCGCCAGCTATGTACGCTGTGCGCGCAGATCTGCGAGCGCTGCGCCGAGGAGTGCGCGCGCCATCAGGCCCAGCATTGCCAGCAATGCGCACAGGCCTGCCGCGATTGCGCGCAGGCGTGCCGGCAGATGGCGGCGTGACGGCGGCTTGCCGTTTGCGGTTTGCGGTTTGCGGGGCTGCGGGACCTTGCAGAGCCGGCGGAACCTGCCGCCAGGGAGTGGAGCGATGGCCGATGTCACCCATGATGCGGCACTGTGTCACATAGTGCACCGGCGCGTGGCGGTATATCGTCGCGCACCGGTTTCGCGTCCGCGACTCGCCATTCCGTCAGAACCTCATGCCCCGCGCCGCTCCGCCTTGCCCTGGACCGACCTCGCGCTACCGCGCATCCCATGCCGTTTCCGCGGCGCTGACGGCGGCGTCGCTGGCGTGGACATTCCCGCTGCTGGCGCAGACGGCCGACCGGGCCACTGAC
>NZ_JCBAJO010000402.1:0-2385 GCF_059772245.1 Cupriavidus sp. R6-3 | reverse complement strand
CCACGACCCCTTCGCGCCAGTCGTCGGCGTCGCCATAGAAGGCGCGCCACATGCCCTGGCGGATCAACGCGCGCTGCGTGTTGTCGGCGTCGGGATGCAGATGCAGCCAGTGGTCGCCGCGCAGCGCCTGCAATACGTCGGGCAGCGGCAAGGTGCCGAATTCCAGCGCAATGCCGGCAAAGTCGATGCCGGGCAGCGTATCGGGAACGGCGTGCCAGGCCAGGCCGGTCAGGTTGGCCGAGGTCGACGAGCCGTCGTACATCGACGTCACGTGCTGGCCCCAGATCGCGCGGGTCCGCTCCAGTTGCGCCGCATCGTCCGGTCCCATGTAGATCGGCTCGCCATAGCCCCACGGGCCGAGCCCGGTATGGATGTCGATCCAGCGCAGGCCGGTCCGCCCCGCGCCGTAGCGCGCGAGGATGCGGCGCAGCGTGTAATTGCTCCAGGTCGCCACGCGCCCGCCATAGAACATGCCGTGCGGATCGTCGTACTGGCCCGCGCTGACGGCGGCCTGGTACCAGCTCATGCCGCGCTCGGCGATCGCGCGCGCCAGCGCGGCCTCGTCCTGCTCCGACGGCGGCCAGTGCGCCGGCAGCAGCAGCGGCGCGACCTCGGCATAGGCCGGGTTTTGCGGCAGCGGCCGCGTGAAATCCATGAAGTTGCGGTTCAGGTCGACGTTGTCCTCGTTGACCCGGCGCATGTGCGAGAAGCCGTAGGGGTTCACCGCATGCACCAGCAGCAGCGCCGCGCCGGCCTTGGCGCATTGCTGCAGCAGCGTGGCATCGTGCAGCAGCGCGATCTGCGCGCCCGAGCCGCAGAAGCCCTCGGCGCCGTGCATCGCGGAGGTGACCAGGATCAGATGGCGCGCATCGCGCGGGCCGATCCAGGCGACGTCCATCGCCAGCTCCTCGTCCTCGGCGCCGCGCCGCGTGGGATGCGCGAACGGCGTGGGCACGTCGCCGACGTTCTCGGCCGCGAGCCTGAACTTGGCGCGGGCTTCCTCGTAGCGGCTTGAAAAGCAATCGTGCAGCTGCATCGGCGGCTCTCCGGGGCGACCAGGATCGATGACCGCATTAAACGCCATTCCGCCGCCGCGCGCCAGCCGGTACAATCCCGTCCGCACAAGGTTGGATCGATCCAGCGCGGCCGGCGCGGCTTCCCAGGCCCGCCACGCGTCTCAGGTAACACCAGTCCCGATCTCCAGCCGGATTTCCCTCGCGCCCGCTCCGGGTCCCGCCTGATCCCTTCGTTCCCGACCGCCACGTCGCGCGCCCGGCATGGATTGGCACGCCCATCCCGCCGGCCGGCTCGCGGTCCTTCATCCTGAGACTGTCAACATGATCGTGCGTTATTCCAAGATCGCCGCGGTATTGGCCATGGCCCTGTTCGCCTCGCTGGTGTCGTTCGGCAATATCACCGACTACGGCACCAACTTCGCCTTCGTCCAGCATGTGTTCCTGATGGACACGACCTTCCCCGGCAACGGCATCATGTACCGCGCCATCCGGTCGCCGGTACTGCATCACGCCGGCTATATCGGCATCATCGCGCTGGAAACCGCCACCGCGCTGCTGTGCTGGGCCGGCGGCATCGCGCTGTGGCGCGCGCGCCGGCAATCGCCGCGTGCCTTCCATCGCGCCAAGACGTGGGCGGTGGCCGGCCTGACGCTGGGCTTCCTGACCTGGCAGGTCGCGTTCATGTCGATCGGCGGCGAGTGGTTCGGCATGTGGATGTCGAAGGAATGGAACGGCGTGCCCGACGCGTTCCGCTTCTTCATCACGCTGCTGACGGTGCTGATCTACGTCAGCCTGCCGTACGACGATCTTGATCTGGCCGGCGATCGGTAGGCCGGCGGCGGCAAGCCGGCGTCGATGAGACATGCCGATAAGTTGCGCCGATAAGTTGCGCCGATAAGTCGGCGTGGATGGGTCGGCGTCGATAACGAGCGCCGGCAAGTCCGTGCCGGCAAGTCATCCCTCCCAGTCGGCATCCCCGGCGCCCGCCGCGCGCCGCGGCGGCGCCTCCAGCTGCCAGGCGCGCGGATGCAGCGCCAGTCCGGCCGCTTCGCCCTGTGCGCGCGTCAGCGTCAGATGGCGCGCCAGCCAGTCCATCACCCCGCGCAGGAAGCGTTGCTGCTCGAGCCGCACGGCCTCGCGCAGCGCGCGTTCGAGCTGCACGTAGGCGGTGTAGACGTCGAGCAGATTGGCGCTCTTCAGCGTGGCCGGCGTCGACGGGCTGCGCTCGATCGCCAGCACGCGGCCGGCCTGCTGCGGCGTCAGCGCCCCGGTCTCGCGATAGGCGGCATACAAGGGCTCCAACGGCGCGAAACGGACGCTGGGCTGCACGCGCGGCACGCCGGCGACCTTCTCCATGCGCAGCAGCAGA
>NZ_JCBAJO010000401.1:0-2475 GCF_059772245.1 Cupriavidus sp. R6-3 | reverse complement strand
GCCAATATCGGCGCCAGCGTCCGCGCCGACATCGAGACCTTGGGCAGCCTGCCGTCAGGCATCGTTGCCGCGCGATCGGCGGCCGGAAAACATGCCGGCAGAGCGGCCCGTTGTGGCTTGAGGTTCATGGGCGGATTCTACCATCGGGGCATGCCGCCGCGCCCGCGCGCGGCCTGCCCGGCAGGGCGATTCAGAATCGATCCCCGTGCGTACCGCATGCCGGATGACGCGCCGTTCGCTTGTGGCAAAATGCCCCGCTTTCGACTGAGTGTTTTTCCGATGTCCAACCTGCCAGCTTCCGTCACGCAAAAGATCGTGTCGCTCATCGCGGCCGAGCTGTCCGTCCAACCCCGCCAGGTGGCGGCGGCCGTCGAACTGCTCGACGAAGGCGCCACCGTGCCGTTCATCGCGCGCTACCGCAAGGAGGTCACCGGCAACCTCGACGACACGCAGCTGCGCGCGCTCGAGGAACGGCTGCTGTACCTGCGCGACATGGAGGAACGCCGTGCCGCGATCCTGGCCTCGATCGAGGAACAGGGCAAGCTGACCCCCGAGCTGCGCACCGCGGTCGAAGCCGCGGTCACCAAGCAGGCGCTGGAAGACCTGTACCTGCCCTACAAGCCCAAGCGCCGCACCCGCGCCCAGATCGCGCGCGAATGCGGCCTGGAGCCGCTGGCGCAGGCGCTGCTGGCCGACCCGACGCTGGACCCGCAGGCCGAGGCGGCCAAATACGTCAACGGCAAGCCCACCGCCGACGGCGGCGTGCCCGACGTCAAGGCCGCGCTGGACGGCGCGCGCGACATCCTGTCGGAGCAGTTCGGCGAGACCGCCGAGCTGCTGGGCAAGCTGCGCGAGCATCTGTGGTCCAACGGCGTGGTGACCTCGTCGGTGGTCGAAGGCAAGGAAACCGCCGAGGAAGAGAAGTTCCGCGACTACTACAACTACAGCGAGACCATCCGCACGATCCCGTCGCACCGCGCGCTGGCGCTGTTCCGCGGCCGCAATGCCGGCGTGCTGATGATCAAGCTGGGCCTGGGCGAGGAACAGGACGCGCTGGTGCCCCACCCGTGCGAGGCGATGATCGCGCGCCATGTCGGCATCCAGAACCTGAACCGGCCCGCCGACAAATGGCTGGGCGATGTCTGCCGCTGGTGCTGGCGCGTCAAGGTGCAGCCGCACCTCGAAACCGAGCTGCTGACGCAGCTGCGCGAGAGCGCGGAGAGCGAGGCGATCAAGATCTTCGGCCGCAATCTGCATGAGCTGCTGCTGGCCGCGCCGGCCGGCCCGAAGGCGGTGATGGGCATCGACCCGGGCATCCGGACGGGCTGCAAGATCGCGGTGGTCGATGCGACCGGCAAGCTGCTGGAAACCGCGACGATCTATCCGCACGAGCCGCGCCGCGACTGGAACGGTTCGCTGGCCACGCTGGCGCGCCTGGCCAAGCAGCACGGCGTCTCGCTGGTGTCGATCGGCAACGGCACGGCCAGCCGCGAGACCGACAAGCTGGTGCAGGACCTGATGCGCCAGGCGCCCGAACTGAAGCTGACCAAGATCGTCGTCAGCGAGGCCGGCGCCTCGGTCTATTCCGCCTCGGAGCTGGCGGCCAAGGAATTCCCCGATCTCGACGTGTCGCTGCGCGGCGCGGTGTCGATCGCGCGCCGGCTGCAGGACCCGCTGGCCGAACTGGTCAAGATCGATCCGAAGTCGATCGGCGTCGGCCAGTACCAGCACGACGTCAACCAGCGCGAACTGGCGCGCACGCTCGACGCGGTGGTCGAGGACTGCGTGAACGCGGTCGGCGTCGACGTCAATACCGCCTCGGTGCCGCTGCTGGCGCGCGTATCGGGCCTGAACAGCGTGCTGGCGCGCAATATCGTCGAGTTCCGCGATGCCAATGGCGCCTTCCCCAACCGCGACGCGTTGAAGAAGGTGCCGCGGCTGGGCGACAAGACCTTCGAGCAGGCGGCCGGCTTCCTGCGCATCAACGACGGCGACAATCCGCTGGACCGCTCGTCGGTCCACCCGGAGGCCTACCCGGTGGTCAAGCGCATCCTCGACCATATCAAGAAGGACCTGCGCGACGTGATGGGCAACCGCGACGCGCTGCGCGGGCTGTCGCCGACGCAGTTCACCGACGACACCTTCGGCCTGCCGACCGTGCGCGACATCCTCAGCGAGCTGGAAAAGCCGGGCCGCGACCCGCGCCCGGAGTTCAAGACCGCCACCTTCCAGGACGGCGTCGAGGACATCAAGGACCTGCAGCCCGGCATGGTGCTCGAGGGCGTGGTGACCAACGTCGCCGCCTTCGGCGCCTTCGTCGATATCGGCGTGCACCAGGACGGGCTGGTCCATATCTCGGCGCTGTCGAACAAGTTCGTCAAGGACGCGCACGAGGTCGTCAAGGCCGGCCAGATCGTCAAGGTCAAGGTGATGGAGGTCGACGTCAAGCGCAACCGCATCGGCCTGTCGATGCGC
>NZ_JCBAJO010000400.1:0-2503 GCF_059772245.1 Cupriavidus sp. R6-3 | reverse complement strand
GCGCGCACCACGGCGCCGTTCTCGACCCGGTAGGCCACCACCTGCCAGGCGCCGGGCAGCCCCGGCTCGCGGCGGTCGCGCACCAGCAGCAGCCGGCCGTCCTCGAGTTCGACCGGGCTTTGCTGCAGCGCCTCGGGACGGGCCAGGTTCTCGCAATCGGTCTGGAACTGGCCGTACAGCAGCTTGAGCGCATCGAGCCGCTGGTCATGGTCGACCAGGCGCTCGCGGCCGCGCGTCATTGCGTCGAGACCGCGCCAGCCCATCACCGCCATCACGGCCAGCAGCGTGATGGCGACCAGCATCTCGATCAGCGTGAAGCCCCGCGCTTCAGAGCAGGTTGCGCGTTTCATTGGGGACGATGGTGACCAGCCAGGCAAGCCGCACCGAGCGGTCCTCGGCGGACGGATAGACCGCGATCTCGACGCGGCGGAAGGCGGGGTTCGGCGTCGGCGCGACGGTCTGCTCGCAATAGAGCACGATGCCGCCCTGCGGGCAGGGCGCGCCGCGCGTGCCGGGCTCGGGCCAGGTCTTGGTCAGGCGCAGCGCGACCAGCTGGTTGTCGGCGCTCCAGCCGGCCAGCATGCGCTGCTGCAGCGAGCCGCCGGCCTCGATCATCGAGCCCATCGCGCGCATCGCGGCGGTCAGCGCGACCGCCAGGATGGTCAGCGCGACCAGTACCTCGATCAGCGTGAAGCCGCGCGGGCGGCGGCTTGGCGTTCCCGCGCGAAGGCGGGCGCGGCGGTGTGGAGTCATTGCGCGCTGGCGAAATAGCGGCCGGTGCCGTCGCCGGTCACCTCTACGCGGATATTGCCGCGTACCAGCACCAGCTGCCGCGGCGCGTCGATCCACTCGCGGCCGAATACCAGCCGGGCGCCGCCCTGGCCGGCGGCGCCGGCGGTCACCGCGACCTGGTCCAGCGGCAGCCGCCACTGGCCCGGCGCGAAGACGTCGTCGAGCAGCGGCATCCAGCCGGACGGCGTGGCCTCGAGGAAGCGCCAGCCCTGCGGATCGGCTTCCCAGGCCAGCGGCCGGGCGCGCAGCTGCGCCTCTTCCTGCGCGAGTTCGAACAGGCGGGCGACCTTCTGGCCATCGTCGAGGATGCGGCCGCGCTCATTGGGCGTGGCGTTGATCGCCACCATCGACACCACGATGCCGGCCAGCACCATCACCACCAGCAGTTCGAGCAGCGTGAAGCCGCGCGAGCCCTTCCGCGATGCACCCCGCGCACGGGATGCGCCCGGTGGGCACGGTGGTTGCGATGGATGCGAGCGGTGCGCGCCGGTGGCCATGATGAAGACGGGCGTCAGCCGGCGGCGGGACGCTTAGTCCCAGTTGCCGATATCGGCGTCGTTGCCATTGCCGCCGGCCTGGCCGTCGGCACCGAAGCTGAACACGTCGATCTCCCCGCGCACGCCGGGGTTCAGATACTGGTACGGCTGGCCCCAGGGGTCGCGCGGCAGCTTTTCCAGATAGCCGCCGCCCTTCCAGTTGTTGGGGATCGGCTCGGTGGTGGGGCGGGTGACCAGCGCCGCCAGGCCCTGTTCGGTGGTCGGGTAGCGGCTGTTGTCGAGGCGGTACAGCTTCAGCGCCTGCATGATCGACGAGATGTCCTGGCGCGCCGCGACGATGCGCGCTTCGTCCGGGCGGCTCATGATCTTGGGCACGACCAGTGCCGCCAGCACGCCGAGAATCACGATCACCACCATGATCTCGATCAGCGTGAAGCCGGCACGGCGGCGGCGCAGGCGGGCGGCGCCGGCGGGTTGGCTGGGTCGGGCGAGGGCGGAGCTGGACGGAGTGTTTCTGCGCATCGGGTTTTCAGGCCTAGGTTGTCGACGGAGTCGAAGCCGGCGCGGCGACCGCGTCGCGCACCGGTGGATGGTCGTCCAGTATACCCGCGGCTTGTGACGCCTCGGTACCGGACGAGCAACGACATCGCGGCCCCGTCGGCGGCCACGTTGGTTGCCGTGTCGGCTGCTACGTCGTTGCGGCCGCCGGCTGCCACGTCGGCTGCTGCGTCGTTGCCCCGCCGGCTGCCATGTTCGTTGCCGCGCCGGCCCCGACGGCCGCGGCCGCCGCCGTCATGCGGGTTGCAAGACAATCGCCATGACGCTCTGTTACGCTTGCCGCCATCGACAACCTGCGGCGGCCATCCCGGTCCGCCCGACGCGACCTCGTGCCACTGTCCCTGCCATCCGCTTTCCGTTTCGATGCCGGCGCCGCCTGGCTGCCGCGCATCGCCACGCTGCTGCTGTTCGTCGCGCTGTGCGCGCTGGCGACGCGATGGGTGCTGACCTTCAGCGCGATGGACACGATCCCCGTGCCGAAGACCGCGCGCGTGGCGCAGACCGAGGCGGTCGAGACCGGCGCCATCGCGACGCTGTTCGGCGGCAGTCCGCAGGCCGGCGTGCGAGACGTGCAGCTGCTTGGCGTGATCGCCGACCCGGTGGGCGGCGGCGCGGCGGTGGTGTCGATCGACAACGGTCCGCCCAGGGCGCTGCGC
>NZ_JCBAJO010000040.1:0-30449 GCF_059772245.1 Cupriavidus sp. R6-3 | reverse complement strand
TGGGGCGGCGCCTTGACGATGCGCACCTTGCCTTCGCCCTCCGTGACCTCCAGCTCGGAGATGCCGGATTCGGCCACCAGGTCGATCAGCGTCTTCAGCTTGCGCAGGTCCATCTTCTATCCTCCTGAATCGGGTTGTCCGGCACCGCCGCGATGGCGGGGGCCCGGAGAAAATCGTTGCGGCCGGCAATCGCGCCGCCGCGCCGGGCACGCGAGGTAGCCGGCGAGGGCGCGCACACCGGCGCGCGCCATGGGTACTGTGTCTGTTTCTGTTCGACGCGGGGGTCAGGCCCCGGGTGGCGCCTGTTCCTGCCCGAGGGCGTAGTCCAGCGCTAGCAGGTAGCCCTGCCAACCCAGCCCGCAGATCACGCCGACCGCCAGATCGGAAAAATAGGACCGATGGCGGAAGCTCTCGCGGCGATGCACGTTCGACAGGTGGACTTCGACGAACGGTATCGACACGCCCGCCAGCGCGTCGCGCAACGCCACGCTGGTGTGCGTGTAGGCGGCGGGATTGATGATGATGAAATCCACACCCTGCTCGCGCGCGGCGTGGATGCGGTCGATCAACGCACCTTCATGGTTGGACTGGAAGGTCGCCAGCCCGATGCCTGCCGCGGCCGCACGCTGCGCCAGGGCGGCATCGATGTCGGCCAGCGTGGTCGTGCCATACGTCTGCGGCTCCCGCGTGCCCAGCAAATTCAGGTTCGGTCCATGGAGGACCAGCACCTGACGGTAGCGGGCGGCGCTAGGGCTTGGACGGATATCGGTCACGGCAGCTCGACCAGTTCTACGAAATTGCGCGGAGATTACCGTAGCTTAGAGGGATTTGTCTAGCACACGGTACAAGGCGGATCCGCGAATCCCGTCTTGCAGGGGCACTATGCATCGCATTTGACCGAGCCGGGCCTTGTCATCGCCCCGTGCTGCACCATTTCGCCACAATTGCGGACCGGTTCGCCGCAGAAGGCGGCAAAACCACGTTGGCGGCACCTGCGCGGCGGCGCGTGCGCCGTTATCCCTTTGGCAGCACGGCGCGCAGTTCGTCGGGCATCACGCGTCCCATCTTGCGCATCCGCACCACGCCATCGGGATCGATCACCACCGTATAGGGCAGGCCGCCTGCGGCATTGCCGAAGCTGCGGGTCAGTTCGGTACCGGCAAAGCCGGCCACCGCCAACGGGTAGGCGACCGGGACCTTCTGGACGAACTCGCGGATATTGCTGGCCGAATCGATGCCGATGCCGACAAATTCGACGCCGCGCGACTGGTATTCCTTGTGCAGGGCGGTCAGGTCGGGCATCTCTTCCACGCAGGGGCCGCACCACGGCGCCCAGAAGTTGACGACCACCGTCTTGCCGCGCAGCGCGTCCATCCGGATCGGCTTGCCGTCCGCATCCGGCAGCTCGGTGCGGTACAGCGCTTCGACCGCCTGGTCGCTGGCCGGCTGCGGCGAGAAGACCCGGTGGCCGACCGCGGCGCCGGCAATCGCGGCGGCGACGGCGATGGCCAGCCAGAACCACAGGCGGCCGCGACGAACCGGCTGCGGCGCGGAAGGTGGCGAAGACGGGGCGGAGGACGTGGACGGTTTCATGGGGCCTCTGGCAAGGAAGACGAAGAGATGGCGCCAGATGGGCGCCGGTTCTATTTATATGGTGTCGCCGTCGGGGGCCGGGTTGCCGGCCGCCGCCTCGTCCGCGGCGATCAGCGTGCGCAGCGCACCCTCGTCGATCCGCAGTGGCCGGCCGCCTGGCTCGCCGCGGGCGCCGCGTTCGTCGTTGGCGTCATACAGCGCAATATGGATGCCGACGGGCGCGCCCAGTTCGGCGCGGACCTCGCCGGCCAGCAGGCGCGCCTCGCGCTGCGCCGGCCACTGGCCGCGCCACAGGAAGCTTAGCGTCTCGACCTCGCCGCGGTTGGCGAAGTGGCGGGATTCGCTGGTCTCGAAGTCGACGCCGGCGTTCAGCAGGTGCAGCGCGACATCCTTGGGGCTGTCGCAGAAGCACTGCAGATGGATGTCGGAATGCTCGGTCGCGGTGCCGTTGAGCACCGCGCCGGCCAGATACGGGCGGAAGCCGGCCAGATCCTGCATCGCCAGCAGGGCCACGCGGCGCAGCAGCGCCAGGATGCGCGGCTGGCTGTCGGCATGGAACAGCGCCTGATAGGCGCGCACCTCGTCCTCGACCATCTCGTTGTCGGGCAGCCAGTCGCCCGCGATGCGCACGTCGCCGAGCAGCTGGCGGGCGGCCTTGCGCTTGGCGGTGGCGTAGTCGGCGCCATCCTCGGCGATCATCCGGGCGGCGGCTTGCGCGATCTCGTTGCGCAGGCGCGCCGGATCGATGGGGGTACGTCGTGACATCCCACGATGATACCCGCTGCCGCCGAGGCCCGGCTCGCACGGTACAATGCGGCACTGCGGCACGGTGCGGTCGCGCCGATGCCCGCGTCCCGCGCATCGCCGGCGGCGATCCTCGCGCCCCATCGATGCCCGCCCGATGCCCGCCGCCGGGCCGGCATCGGCCTTCGCCGCGGCTCGCGCCATCAACCCTCGCTTTCCATCCGGCTGTTCACCGATCCCCATGCATATTCATATCCTCGGTATCTGCGGCACCTTCATGGGCGGCCTCGCCGTGCTGGCCAAGCAGGCCGGCCATCGCGTCACCGGCTGCGACGCCAATGTCTATCCGCCGATGAGCACGCAGCTCGAGGCCCAGGGGATCGAGCTGATCGAGGGCTTCGATCCCGCCCAGCTGTCGCTGGAACCGGACCTGTTCGTGATCGGCAACGTGGTCTCGCGCGGCAACCCGCTGATGGAAGCCATCCTGGACCGCAACCTGCCCTATGTGTCCGGCCCCCAATGGCTGGGCGAGCATGTGCTGCGCGGCAAATGGGTGCTGGCGGTGGCCGGCACGCACGGCAAGACCACCACCACGTCGATGCTCGCCTGGATCCTGCAGGACGCCGGCTACGAGCCAGGCTTCCTGGTCGGCGGCGTGCCGCAGAACTTCGGCGTGTCGGCACGGGTGACGCCCTCGGACTTCTTCGTGATCGAAGCCGACGAGTACGACACCGCCTTCTTCGACAAGCGCAGCAAGTTCGTCCACTACCGGCCGCGCACCGCGATCCTGAACAACCTGGAGTTCGATCACGCCGACATCTTTCCCGATCTCGCCGCGATCGAGACCCAGTTCCACCATCTGGTGCGCACCGTGCCGCGCCAGGGCCGGCTGCTGGTCAATGGCCTCGAAGAGAGCCTGGCGCGCGTGCTCGAGCGCGGCTGCTGGAGCGAGGTCGAGCAGTTCGGCACCGGAGACTGGCGCGCCAGCGATGCGGCGCAGGCCGCAGGTGCCGGCGCCGAGCTGGACGCCTTCGATGTCTGGCACGGCGAGACCGTGGTCGGCCGCGTGCAATGGACGCTGCAGGGCGTGCACAACCGCATGAACGCGCTGGCCGCGATCGCCGCCGCCCGCCATGTCGGCGTGCCGCCCGCCCAGGCGATCGATTCGCTGGGCCGCTTCGCCAACGTCAAGCGCCGCATGGAAGTGCGCGGGGTGGCCGGCGGCGTCACCGTCTACGACGACTTCGCCCACCATCCGACCGCGATCCAGACCACGCTGGACGGCCTGCGCCGGCGCGTCGGCGCGGCGCGCATCCTGGCGGTGCTGGAGCCGCGCTCCAATACGATGAAGCTCGGCGTGATGAAGGCGCAGCTGCCCGCCAGCCTCGAACTGGCCGATCTGGTATTCGGCTATGGCGCCCCCAGCGGCAAGGACGCGCTGGGCTGGGACCTGACCGAGGCGCTGGCGCCGCTGGGCGAGCGCGCCGGCGCCTTCGACAATCTGGACGCGCTGGTCGCCGCGGTACGCGCCGCGGCGCGGCCGGGCGACCATGTTCTGGTGATGAGCAACGGCGGCTTCGGCGGCGTCCATCAGAAGCTGCTGGACGCGCTGGCGGCGCCCGCCAAGGGCTGAACGGAGCGGCGCCCATGCTGTTGTATCTGCACGGATTCCGTTCGTCGCCGCGCTCGTTCAAGGCGCAACTGGTGCAGCAGCGCCTGCGCGAGCGCGGGCTGGGCCGCTACTACGCCTGTCCGATGCTCGACGTGTCGCCGGCCCGCGCGATCGAGCAGGCCGAGGCCGCGATCGCCGCGGCGCGCCTGTCGGCCCCGAGCGATCGGCCTCTGGCCATCGTCGGCTCGTCGCTCGGCGGCTACTACGCGCGCTGGCTCGGCGAGCGGCACGGCTGCCCCACCGTGCTGCTCAACCCGGCCGTGCATCCTTGGACCGATCTCGAGCGCCATCTCGGCGAGCAGCCGCTGTGGCATGGCGGCGGCTCGGTCAAGGTCGAGCGCCATCATCTGCAGGAACTGCTGGATCTGCGCGTCGACACGCTGCGACACCCGGAGCGCTTCTATCTGCTGGCCGCGACCGGCGACGAGGTGCTGGATTACCGCGAGATGGTGGCGTCCTGCCAGGGGGCGCGCATCCGCGTGATCGAGGGAAGCGACCACGGCATCAGCGAGTTCGCCGACTATGTCGACGAGGTGCTGGACTTCTGCGGCTACGGCAATGCCGACAACGCCGAGACCGCCGGGGAAACTCGCGAAACCGGGCAAGCCGGGACATCCGGCGAGGAGACGGACAACAAGGACGGTGGCAATGCCTGACGCCTGCGCGGCGCGCGTGCGCCGCTGTGCCTGGAGCGGGCATCTGCCGTTCGACGCGGCGCTGGGCGCCAACCTGCGGCGCTGGATCACCGGCGAAGGCTCGCTGACCGCGCGGCTGATCACCGCCTCGTCGCGCTTTCGCGTCAGCAAGCTGTCGCAGCGGATGGAGCGGCCGCTGGCCGACGAGTGGCACACGCTCCGGCTGGGCGCGCCGCTGCCCGTGATCGCGCGCGACGTGCTGCTGGTCTGCGACAACACCCCGGCCGTGTTCGGCCACACCATCGTCCATCCGCGCCATGCGCGCCGCGACTGGCCCTTCCTCGGCGGACTGGGCGACCGGCCGCTGGGCGGCGCGCTGTTCGTCGATCCGCGCGTGCGCCGCGACCCCTTCGAATTCGCCCGCCTGCTGCCGCATCATCCGCTGGCGCAGCGGCTGCGCCGCGCGCTGCCCGAATTCGGCGAGGAGCTGGCGGGAATCATGCTGCCGGCGCGGCGCTCGGTGTTCCGCCGCGGCGCGGGCGTGATGCTGGTGACCGAGGTATTCCTGCCCGACCTCGCCACGCGCCCGGCGCCGCGCACCGCGACCGGCATGCCGGTGCCGATGCGTCCGCCGCGATAGGGGAGAGCGACCCGACAGACGCGATGGATGCGATGGACGCGATGGACGCGATGGATGCGATGGATGCGATGGATGCGATGGACGCGTCGGAGGTGATGGACGCGACCGATGCGACCGATGCAATCGATGCCGACGGCGCCGCGGCCGACGACGCGCGGACCCGCCCCAACCCAAACAAAAAAACGATAACGACAGCCAACCCCACTACCACGAGAACTCAACGATGAAACTTCAGGGACGGATTGCCATCGTCACCGGCGCCGCCGCCGGTATCGGCTTTGCGACCGCGCGGCGCTTCGCCGCCGAGGGCGCCATCGTGATCCTGTGCGACGTCAACGCCGAGCGCGTCCAGCAGGCCGCCGCGCAGCTGGCCGCCGGCGGCGCCACCGTCCGCGCGCACCGGGTCGACGTCACGCAGCGCGATCAGGTCGACGCGATGGTCGCGGCGACGCTGACCGAGTACGGCCAGATCGACATCCTGGTCAACAACGCCGGCATCACCAAGGACGCCCGCCTGGTCAAGATGACCGAGGCCCAGTTCGACGCGGTGATCGACGTCAACCTGAAGGGCGTGTTCCATTGCGCGCAGGCCGTCGCCGGCCCGATGATCGAGCGCGGCCGCGGCGTGATCCTGAACGCCTCCAGCGTGGTCGGCCTGTACGGCAATTTCGGCCAGACCAACTACGCCGCGAGCAAGTTTGGCGTGGTCGGCTTCACCAAGACCTGGGCGCGCGAGCTCGGGCCCAAGGGCGTGCGCGTCAACGCGGTGTGCCCGGGTTTCGTCGCCACCGAGATCCTGCAGACGGTGCCGGACAAGGTGCTCGACGGCATGAAGCAGGCCTGCTGGCTGGGCCGGCTGGCCGAGCCGGACGAGATCGCCAGCATCTACGCCTTCCTGGCCAGCGACGACGCCAGCTATATCAACGGCACCGCGATCGAGGCCAGCGGCGGCATGTCGATCTGAGGGCGCGCTTCCGGACACACTCCCGGACGCGCTTCCGCACGCGCCTCCGGACGCGTTTCCGGACGCGTTTCCGGACGCGTTTCCGGACGCGTTTCCGGTCGCGCGTCCGGACGGCTCCCGGGCAGGCTTTCCGGCGCGTTCGCGGGCACGTTTCCCGGCACGCTTGCCGGCACGCCGCGGCGCCGGGCACCCGCCGCCGCCGGACACGTTTTATTGCGTGGCCCGGCAGACGGCCGCGCCAGCCCGGTACGGTATCATTGACGACCGGCCGCGGCGCCCATGCGCGCGGCCCATGACCCCCCGCCCGGCCCGTGCCGGGCGGTGACGCTTATCCATTTCCGAGGCGGGCAGCGCGCCTCGCCGACGCCCGGTTTCCGGCATATCTGAAAGACCCGATCCCATGCAGTTGTTGTTCGAGGAAGGCGGCGAGATCCGCGCCGGTACCGTGCTGAATCAGCAAGGCGAGGCCTATCAGGTCGAATTGCCCGCGGGCAAGCGCACCAAGGTCAAGTCGCGCGACGTGCTGCTGCAGTTCGCGCAGCCGAGCGCGGCCGAGCTGCTGTCGCAGACGGCGGCGCTGACCGGCGAGATCGATCTCGATTTCCTGTGGGAATGCGCCCCCGAGCAGGAGTTCGGCTTCACCGACCTGGCCGCCGAGTACTACGGTGCGTCGGCCAGCCCCGCGCAACAGGCGGCGCTGGCGATGGCGCTGCACGGCAATCCGGTCTATTTCCGCCGCAAGGGCCGCGGCCGCTACCAGCGCGCGCCCGAGGACCAGCTGAAGGCAGCGCTGGCCGGGCTCGAGCGCAAGCGCCAGCAGGCGCTGGTGCAGGCCGAATACGAACAGCAACTGAAGGCCGGCGTGCTGCCCGAGGCGTTCCGCGGCAAGGTGCTGACGCTGCTGTTCAAGCCGGACAAGAACAGCCTCGAGTACAAGGCGCTCGATGCCGCGTGCACCGCGCTGGGCAAGTCGCCGATGCGGCTGATGATCGAGGTCGGCGGCGTGCCGAACGCGCGCGCGCTGCACGAGGCCCGCTTCCTGTCCGAGTGCTTCCCCAAGGGCACCGGCTTTCCGGAGATCATGGTGCCGGAGCCGGGCGGCGACCTCCCGCTCGCGCCGGTCGAGGCGTTCTCGATCGACGACGTCACCACCACCGAGATCGACGACGCGCTGTCGGTGATGCCGCTGGACGAGGGGCGCCTGCGCATCGGCATCCATATCGCGGCCCCGGGCCTGGGCATCCGCCGCGGCGATCCGCTCGACGCGATCGCGCGGCAGCGGCTGTCGACGGTCTACTTTCCGGGCGACAAGATCACGATGCTGCCGGACGCGGTGGTCGAGCGCTACACGCTGCAGGAAGGGCGACAGTGCCCGGCGCTGTCGCTGTACGTGACCTACGATCCGGCCGCGCAGCAGATCCTCGCCAGCGAGACGCGCGCCGAGATGGTCAAGATCGCCTCCAATCTGCGCCACAACCTGCTCGACGAGGTGGTGACCGAGGCCGCGCTGACCGAAGGCAGCGGCGACTATCCGTTCCGCGAGGCGCTGACCGCGCTGTGGGGCTTCGCCAATTTCCTCTACGACGAGCGCCAGCGCGCGCGCGTCGCCAGCGGCCTGCGGCCGGAGTCGCACAGCCGCGCCGACTACAGCTTCTATCTGGACGAGCAGCCCGACGGCAGCCAGCGCGTGCGCATCGAGCAGCGCAAGCGCGGATCGCCGCTGGACAAGATCGTCGCCGAGCTGATGATCCTGGCCAACAGCACCTGGGGCAAGCTGCTGGCCGACCACGGCGTGCCGGGCATCTACCGCACGCAGAAGGCCTGGGGCATGCATCGGACCCGCATGCAGACCTATCCGGCTCCGCACGAGGGGCTGGGCGTCGCGCAGTATGCGTGGAGCACCTCGCCGCTGCGCCGCTATGTCGATCTGGTCAACCAGTGGCAGATCATCGCGGCCGCGCAGCACGGCGTCACCGCCAAGCTGGTGGCGCCGTTCAAGCCCAAGGACGCCGACCTGCTGGCCGCGGTGGCGGACTTCGAGGGCACCTATGCCGCCTATGCCGAGCACCAGTCGACCATGGAGCGTTACTGGTGCCTGCGCTGGCTCGCGCAGGAGAACCGCGAACGCATGATGGCGACCGTGCTGAAGGACGGCGCGGTGCGCTTTGCCGAGATCCCGCTGGTCACGCGCGTGCCCGAACTCGCGCAGGCCGCGCGCGGCACGCAGGTGCTGCTCGAGATCGCCGGCACCGACGAGCTGACGCTGGAAGTCAGCTGTCGGGTGCTGGAGGTGTTTGCCGGCGAGGGTGAGCTGCCGGCCGAAGAACTGGAAGGCGATGAAGAATCGGCGGAGGTCTCCGCCGAAGCGGCCGCCGAGGTGGCGGCCGAGCAGGCCGCGGAAGAGGCCGCCGAGCAGGGCGCCGAGACGGTGCCGGAGACATTGGAGGGTACCGGTACCGAAGCGCCGGCCGAAGCCATCCCCGGCGAAAGGGCCAACGACAACGCCAACGCCAACGCCAACGCCAACGCCAGCGCCGGCGACGGCGCCGATGGTCGCGACGGCGCTGCCAGGACCGCCGGCAACGGCGGCCCCGCTGCCTCCTGATCCAGGCCTGCCGTGAACCTCGCCCGCGCTTCCCGCCAGTGGTGGCAAGGCAGCAGCACGATGGCCAAGGCCATCGCGATCTCGCTGGCCGTGCATGCGCTGCTGCTGGCAGTGCGCTTCGGCGCGCCGGAGGCCTTCGAGATCAAGCGCAGCGACACCGCGCTCGACGTGGTGCTGGTCAATGCGAAGTCGGGCCAGCAGCCGCTCAAGCCAGCCGCGCTGGCGCAGGCCGATCTCGACGGCGGCGGCGACCACGAGCAGCAGCGTGCCAGCACGCCGCTGCCGGCGCAGCCCATCCCGCGCGAGGGCGATCTGGTGCGCCAGGTGCAGCGCCGCGTCGATCTGCTCGAGGAGCGCCAGCAGCGGCTGATGACACAGCTGCGCGAGAGCGCGCCGCCGGTCCACAGCCAGCCGCTGCGTCCGGGCGAACGCCGTCTCGATACCCCGGCGCGCGGCCAGGACGAGCACGATTCGCTCGACGAGATGGCGCGGCTGGAGGCCGAGATCGCCCGCAATCTGGAGCACTACGCGCGCCGGCCCAAGCGCCACCAGATCACCGCCACCAGCGCGCAGCAGGTGGTCTACGCCCGCTACTACGACCGCCTGCGCAAGAAGATCGAGGCGCGCGGCACCGCCGACTTCCCTCGCCGCGCCGGCCAGCCGCTGTACGGCGAGCTGATCGTGGCGATCAACGTCGACCGGCATGGCCGGCTCGGTTACGAGCGCGGCGGCTACCGCGTCGACGGCGTCGAGCTGGTCAAGAGCTCGGGCAACGCCGCTCTGGACCGCCAGGCCATCGCGATCGTGCGCGCCGCGGCGCCGTTCGGCGAGTTTTCGCCGGAGATGCGGGCCCGCTACGATATTCTCGAAGTGATTTCGACGTTCAAGTTCTCGCGCAGCGGACTGGAAACCCGGCTGCAATCCCGGTTGCCGTCCCAGGCACCATCGCCGCTGCCATCCCGATAAATGCCCAACGCTACCGACATGCCCAACGCTGACCTCGCCGTGGACCGCTATGCCGTGGTCGGCAACCCGATCGCGCACAGCCGCTCGCCGCAGATTCATGCCGCCTTCGCGCGCCAGACCGCGCAGGCGCTCAGCTACGAACGGCTGCTGGCGCCGCTGGACGGGTTTGCCGACATCGTGCGCCGGTTCTTCGCCGAGGGCGGCCAGGGCCTGAACGTGACGACGCCGTTCAAGGTGCAGGCCTTCGAGCTGGCCGACCGGCTGACGCCCGGCGCCGAGGCCGCCGGCGCGGTCAACACGCTGTGGATGGAGGACGGCCTGCTGCACGGCGACAACACCGACGGCGTCGGCCTGGTGCGCGATATCGTCGATCGTCTCGGCGTCGAGCTCGAAGGGCGGCGCATCCTGCTGCTGGGCGCCGGCGGCGCCGCGATGGGCGCGATGCTGCCGCTGATCGATTGCCGGCCCGACCGCATCGTGGTGGCCAACCGCACCGCCGACCGCGCCAGCGAGATGCTGGAGAACTTCGCCGAGGCCGCCGGCGAGGCCGGCGTCGAACTGTGGGGCGGCGGCTTCGAGGCGCTGGCCGGGCTGTCCGAGGAGGACGGCTGCGAGGTGGTGATCAACGCGACCGCCGGCAGCCTCCAGGGCGAGGTGCCGCCGGTGCCCGAGGCGCTGCTCGGCGAGGGCGTGCTGGCCTACGACATGATGTACGGCGCCGAGCCGACCGTGTTCCTGCAGTACGCGGCGGCGCAGGGCGCCCGCACCGCCGATGGGCTCGGCATGCTCGTCGAGCAGGCGGCGCAGGCCTTCTACCTCTGGCGCGGCGTGCATCCCGATACCGCGCCGGTGCTCGAGGAACTGCGGGCCGCGCTGCGGGCCGAAGCCGGGTGCGAAGCGGCTGCCGAACCGGGACCCAAAGCGGCGGCCGAACCCCAGGCCAAACCGCACGGCAAACCGCAGGCCGGACGCTGACCTCGGGCGCATCCCGTTCTTCCGCTACGCCGACTGACCGACGCGAGTTCCGCCTTGGCCCAACGCAAACGCGCCGTCCGTTCCCGTGCCGCCGCCGCGTCCGCGCGCGCCGGCACTTCCGCGCCGCTGCGCTGGCTCGCATGGCTGCTGGGCAGCGTGCTGGCCGGCGTGGTCGCGATGCAGGTCTATTTCTTCCTGCAGATCGCCGCGTGGCAGGTAGTCGATCCCGGTCCGACCTCGTTCATGCGCGCCGAGCGCTGGCGCCTGTGCGGCTGGAATGTCTGGAGCTGCGGCATCGAGCGGCAGTGGGTGCCGTATGGCGAGATCTCGCGCAACCTGAAGCGCGCCGTGATCGCCAGCGAGGACGCCGACTTCGTCAATCATCCGGGCTACGACTTCGACGCGATGCTGGAAGCCTGGGAGCGCAACAAGAAGCGCGGCCATATCGTGCGCGGCGGGTCGACCATCACGCAGCAGCTGGCCAAGAACCTGTTCCTGTCGCCCGAGCAGCATTACCTGCGCAAGGGCCAGGAACTCTTGATTACCTGGATGCTGGAGTTCTGGCTCGACAAGCAGCGCATCTACGAGATCTATCTGAACTCGGTCGAGTGGGGCGAGGGCGTGTTCGGCGCCGAGGCCGCCGCCCGGCACTACTTCAGGACCAGCGCCGGCCGTCTCAGCGTGGGCCAGGCGGCGCGCCTGGCGGCGGCGCTGCCGGCGCCAAAATGCTTCGACAAGAAGCAGTACTGCGCGCATGTGCGCGTCAACTTCCGCGCCAAGGCCGGCATCATCGCGCGCCGGATGGGCTCGGCCACGCTGCCGGACTGATGAGGGACGGCAGCGGGCAGCCCGCCGGGCGGCCCGGTCGTCGCGGCGCCGGGCCTTGGGGCTTCTAGCTGAGCCAGCCCTTGCGGCGGAAATAGATCAGCGGAATCGCCGCCGACACCGCCATCAGCGCAATCGCCCACGGATAGCCGCCGGCCCAGTCGAGCTCGGGCATTACCTTGAAGTTCATGCCGTAGACGCTGGCGATCAGGGTCGGCGGCATCAGCGCCACCGACACCACCGAGAACAGCTTGATGATCTTGTTCTGGTTGATGTTGATGAAACCGACCGTGGCGTCCATCAGGAAGTTGATCTTGTCGAACAGGAACGCGGTGTGGTTCTCGATCGAGTCGATATCGCGCAGGATCTGGCGCGCCTCGTCCTGCTGCTCGGCGGACAGCAGCTGGCTGCGCATCAGGAAGGACAGCGCCCGCCGGGTGTCCATCACGTTGCGGCGGATGCGGCCATTGCGGTCTTCCTCGCGCGCGATGGTTTCGAGCACATCGGCCGCCGCGGCGTCGGTCACGTTCTCGGCCAGCACGCGCTTGCTGGCGTCCTCCAGCCGTTCGTAGATCTCCTCGATCGAGTCGGCCGAGTACTCGGCGTCGGTCGCGTACAGATCCATCAGCACGTCCTTGGCGTTGCGCACCGAGCCAGGGCGCATGCGGGCGCGCAGCCGCACCAGCCGGAACACCGGCAGGTCCTCGTCGTGGATGGAGAACAGCACGTCGCGCGTCAGCACGAACGCCACGCGCACGTTGCGCGAGACCTCGTCCTCGTCGAGCAGGAAGTCGGTGCGAATATGGATGTTTTCATCCTCGCCCTCGAAATAACGCGCCGAGGCCTCGAGGTCGCCGAGGTCCTCGAGCTCGGGCAGGGCCACGCCGTAGGCTTCCTTGATCCAGTCCAGTTCCTCGTCGTCGGGGCTGACGACATCGATCCAGATGGGCTTGTGCTGCAGCAACTCGTTGCGGTCGTCGACCTGCTCCTGGGCGAGCCGGCCTTTCTGCAGGACGAACAGATTGATCATCCCCGGTATTCCTTATGCCGTGCGATGAAGAAAAGCGGCAGGCAGGCTTGCGGCACGGCCGGGCCGCGCCCTTCGCGACGGCGAATGGCGGGCTCGAAGGCAAGCGTGATCGCGCTGCGCGGACGGGCCGTGCAAGGCGATGGCGTTTGCCGTTGATGGCTGGCAAGCCGGGTGAGGGAAGTCCGCAACAACGCGGCGGGCCTGTTGAAGCGATGGCCGCCGGTGGCAGTACGGAAAAAACACTCGCCCGCAGTGTGCTGCGGGCGGGTTCGGCGAGCGTCCGACCAGGATGGTCCGGACGGGTTCGTCGTTACGCAGCCCGCAGTGACATGGCATTCGTAGAGGTCGCGGCTTTGCCGCGGCAACTCGAACACCCGATGCTACTGCCCACGTAATTTCTCCGGGATTATGGATGGGCGCGAGTGTAGCCCAACGCGACCGCGTTTGTTAAGTGAAATCTGGATGAAGCGTCACCGCGGCCGTGGTACGGGGTATGAGGCACGGTTCGACTGCGGCTGCGGCTCTGCCCGCCTTACGCGCGACGGCGCAGCCGCGGCATCAGCAGCGGTACCAGCAGCACCGAGGCCAGCGCGGCAAACATCAGCACGATCGCGGCGTAGTCCTGCCAGTGGGGCTGCTCGCCCAGCATCCACATGCCGGAGAAGACCCCGACCACCGGGATGAACATGATCGACAGGCTCGATACCACCGGCGGCAGCGAACGGGCCAGCGCGAACCAGACCAGATGGCAGAAGGCGAACACGACCACCGCGTTGTACAGGATCGCCGCCCATTCGATCGCGTTCGGCATGCGCCAGCCGTCCTCGAACAGCAGCGTGCCGGCCAGCAGGAAGGGCAGCGCGACCGCCAGCATCCAGAAGGTCAGCGTCCCAAGCGGGATATCGACGGGGGTGCGCTTCATCAGCTGGGTGCCGTAGCCCCAGCCGGCCGCGGCGGCCAGCATCATCACGGTGCCGGTCGGGCTGCCGGTCAGCGCGCCGAACTCGCTCGACATCAGCAGCAGCGTGCCGGCCAGCGCGCAGCCGATGCCGACCCAGGCCCAGGCCGAGATGCGCTCGCGGAACAAGACCAGGCCCCAGACCACGGCCCAGATCGGCATCGTGTAGCCGAGGATCGCGGCGCGGCCCGAGGACAGCATCTTGACCGCGCCGATCGCCAGCAGGTGCCAGATCACCATATTGGGCAGCGCCAGCTTGAACACCGTGCCCCAGGTCTCGCGCGGCAGCGTCAGCGGGATGCCCTTGGCGCGCAGCGCCAGCCCCAGCGCGATCAGGCCGCCGGCCATGCACAGCAGGCGAAAGCCCAGCGGCGGGAAATGGGCCACGCCGATCTTCATCACGGGCCAGTTGACGCCCCAGGCGAGCGTCAGCGCGACGAGCAGGGCAAGGTTGCGGCGATCGAGAGTCATGGAGGGGAGGCGGTTACCGGTGCGTTACCGCTCTTTCTATTGGTTTCGTCTGTCGGAAAAGCGCAAGGAAGATAGCATGCAACGGGTAAAATTGCCGGCAACGACCCGACCGTCGCCGGCCGCCGCGATTCTCTGCCCGTGCCGACAGACGATAGCCAACGGTCCGCCGCGGCCCATCCCGGGCCCGGATGCCACGCATTCGAGCGATCCATGACCCGTCCTTCCGTTCCTCCCGTCCCGTTCACCGAGCAGTTGACCCAGGCCTGGCGGCGCAACGATTCGCTGCTGTGCGTCGGGCTCGATCCGGATCCGGGCAAGCTGCCGCTGTCGCTGACCGGCGCCGGCGGCGCGATCTTTTCCTTCTGCCGCGAGATCGTCGACGCCACCGCCGACCTGGTCTGCGCCTTCAAGCCGCAGATCGCCTACTTCGCCTCGCAGCGCGCCGAGGACCAGCTCGAGCAGCTGATCCACTATATCCACGACGCACATCCCGGCATCCCGGTGATTCTCGACGCCAAGCGCGGCGACATCGGCTCGACCGCGCAGCATTACGCGATCGAGGCGTTCGACCGCTATCAGGCCGATGCCGTCACGGTCAGCCCCTATATGGGATTCGATTCGGTGGAGCCGTATCTTGCCTATCCTGAGCGCGGCGTCATCGTGCTGTGCCGGACCTCGAATCCGGGCGGCTCCGACGTGCAGTTCCTGCAGGTCGAGGGCAAGCCGATCTATCAGCTGGTGGCCGAGCAGGCCGCGGCGCGCTGGAACACCACCGGGCAGATGGGGCTGGTGGTCGGCGCGACCTTCCCGAACGAGATCGCCAAGGTGCGCGAGCTGGTCGGCGACATGCCGCTGCTGATTCCAGGCATCGGTGCCCAGGGCGGCGATATCGAAGCCACGGTCAAGGCGGGTCGCAGCGCCGACGGTACCGGCATGATGATCAATTCGTCGCGGGCGATCCTGTACGCCAGCCGCGAGAAGGACTTCGCCGCGGCCGCGCGCCGCGCCGCGCTGCAGACGCGCGACACGATCAACCGTTTCCGCCAGGGCTGAACGGCGGGGCCGCTGCGCCTGGGTACTTGGGTACTTGGGTACTGAGGTGCTCGGGTGCTCGGGCGCTCGGGTGTTGGGCGAACGGGCGAACGGGCGAACCGCCGCCCCGGCGCTCAGGCCTCGTTGCGCACCAGGTCGAGCAGGCCGCGCATCGCATGCTCGGCGGCCTGGCGGCGGATCTGCTGGCGGTCGCCCTTGAAGCGCTGGGTCTCGACGCGGGTCACGATGCGGTTGCTCCAGCCGAAGCAGACCATGCCCACCGGCTTCTCCGGCGTGCCGCCGGTCGGGCCCGCGACGCCGGTGATCGACAGCGCCACCTGGGCACGGCTGTTGAGCAGCGCGCCCTCGGCCATCGCGTGCGCGACTTCCTCGCTGACCGCGCCGAAATCGCGGATCAGCTTGGCCGGAACGCCGAGCATGGTGCTCTTGGCTTCGTTCGAGTAGGTGACGAAGCCGCGCTCGAACCAGCCGGACGAACCGGCGACGTCGGTGATGGCGGCCGCCACCAGGCCGCCGGTACAGGACTCGGCGGTGGCGACCATCAGCGATTTTTCCTTGAGGGCGATGCCGGCCTGGACGGCAAGCTGGTCGAGCAAGCGGCTGATGGACATGATGACGGCTCTCGTGCTGGCGGTGAATCGGTACGGTTCGGATGCGGCGGCGTGGATGCGCTCAGAACGAGCGCCACAGCGCGAACACCAGCAGCGTGTAGAACGCCGCGACCAGATCGTCGAACATCACGCCAAAGCCGCCGCGCAGGCCCGGGCCCTTGAGCGTGCGGTCGTAATAGGCGATCGGCGCGGGTTTGGCCATGTCGAACAGCCGGAACCACAGGAAGGCGGCGAACTGGCCCCAGAAGCCGGTCGGCATCACGAAGGCCAGCACCAGCCAGAACGCCACGATCTCGTCCCACACCATGCTGCCGTGATCGTGCACGCCCATCGCCCGCGCGGTCCGTGCGCAGGCCCACAGGCCAATCAGGAAGCCGCCGACGATGATCCACAGCCAGGCGGACGGCTGCACCCACAGCGAGATCACGACGAAGGACAGCCAGCCGTACAGCGTGCCGACCGTGCCGGGCATCACCGGCGACAGGCCGGAACCGAAGCCCAGCGCGATGAAATGCGCGGGGTGGGACAGCATGAAGCGCGCCGTCGGGCGCAGGATCTTGGCGGTCTGACCGACCTCCAGCGTCATCGCGGGATCGGTAGACGCCGAACCGGGAGGATAGGCGGACATCAAGGTATTTGGCTCGTTTGTTATCGCGGTCGGAGGCGGGACTCGCCGGCGCGGCAGGCGGCCGGCGGCGCGGCGCTCCGCCGCATGGCGGCATCATGACATGCCGCCGTCCGGCTGTCAGGGGTTGGCGAAATGATCGAAGCTTCGGGCCCGGAAGGAGACGGGCCCGCCACCGGCATCGACCAGGCGCAACCCGGGCTCGGCGGTGATCGTGCCGACCCGGGTCAGCGGCAGCGCCAACCGCTCGGCCAGCGCGGCCAGCGCTTCGCGCGTCCCGACCGGGGCGGTGAAGCACAGCTCGTAATCGTCGCCGCCGGCCAGCACGCATTCGAGCTGGCAGTCGCGCGGCTGGCTTGCCAGGACCTCCGAGCGCGGCAGCGCATCGACGTCGAGCAGCGCGCCGACCTGCGATCGCTCCAGGATATGGCCCAGATCGCCGACCAGCCCGTCCGAGATATCGAGCGCGGCATGGGCCAGCCTGCGCAGCGCCATGCCAAGCGCCACGCGCGGGGTCGGCGTGTCCATGCGCGGGCGCACCAGCGTGAAGTCGGGCTCGGGCAGCAGCCATTCGCCGCGGCAATCGCCCAGCGCCAGGCGCGCATCGCCCAGCGTGCCGGAGATCCAGATGTCGTCGCCCGGGCGGGCGGCGTCGCGGCGCAACGCGCTGCCCCGCGGCACGTCGCCGAACACCGTCAAGGACAGCGTCAGCGGGCCGCGCGTGGTGTCGCCGCCGACCAGCTCGCAGCCATGCGCGTCGGCCAGTTCCAGCATGCCGGCGGCCAGTTCGGCCAGCCAGGCGGGATCGGCTTCGGGCAGCGCCAGCGCCAGCGTGAAGGCGCGCGGCTCGGCGCCCATCGCCGCCAGATCGGACAGATTGACGGCCAGCGCCTTGTGGCCCAGCGCGCGCGGCGGGACGTCGGGGAAGAAGTGCCGGCCGCTGACCAGCATGTCGCTGCTGACCGCCAGCAGATGGCCCGGGCGCGGATCCAGCAGCGCGCAGTCGTCGCCGACGCCCAGCACGGCCTTGCGGGCCGGACGGGTGAAATAGCGGCGGATCAGTTCAAACTCGGAAAGCGGCGCGGAAGGATCGGCGGAGGGATCGGCCGAAGGGTTCGCCGAGGGATCGGCGGAAGCGGGCGCGGCTGGGGCGGCGTCTGTCGAAGGCATGCTGGAGTCGGCTCGGAAACCCGCCCGGCGGGGCGCGGCAGGAAGGCGGGAGAGTCCTGGGAGTCTGGTGACGGCGACGCCGGACGGAAGCTCGGACGGCATGCGTGGCTGGTCAGTCCCGCCCGCATCCGGCATATTGTACCGAAACGCAAAGGTGCCTCTCGCAAAACGCTTATTGTGAAATAAAATTTCACAATATAAAATGCGGGGCTCGATCAGGAGACAGCGGGCAGGTGGAGCCGGCCCGCGAGGGTGTGTTCCCACCGTTTTCCGCTTCGTCAAACACGGCTCCACAGACCGGAAGATGCGCCGATGACCAGTCCTTCGCAGCCCGCTTCGCAGCCGAATTCGCAGGCACTCTCGCAAGACGAACTGAAACAGCAGCAGCGCGAGGCGCTGCGCAAAGCCGCCCTCGAGTATCACGAGTTTCCGACCCCGGGCAAGATTTCGGTCACGCCGACCAAGCCGCTGTCGAACCAGCGCGACCTGGCGCTGGCCTACTCGCCGGGCGTGGCGGCCGCCTGCGAGGAAATCGTCGCCGACCCGGCCAATTCCTTCCGCTACACCGCGCGCGGCAATCTGGTCGGCGTGGTCACCAACGGCACCGCGGTGCTCGGCCTGGGCGACATCGGCCCGGCGGCATCGAAGCCGGTGATGGAAGGCAAGGCGGGCCTGTTCAAGAAGTTCGCCGGCATCGACGTGTTCGATATCGAGATCGACGAGAAGGACCCGGAGAAGCTGGTCGACATCATCGCCTCGCTGGAGCCGACCTTCGGCGGCATCAACCTCGAGGACATCAAGGCGCCGGAATGCTTCTACGTCGAGCGCAAGCTGCGCGAGCGGATGAAGATTCCCGTCTTCCACGACGACCAGCACGGCACCGCGATCGTGGTCGGCGCAGCGGTCATCAACGGGCTGCGCGTGGTCGGCAAGGACATCAAGGACGTCAAGCTGGTGGCCTCGGGCGCGGGCGCCGCGGCACTGGCCTGCCTGGACCTGCTGGTCGATCTCGGCCTGCCGCTGTCGAACATCTGGGTCACGGACCTGGCCGGCGTGGTCTACGAGGGCCGGACCGAGCTGATGGATCCGGAGAAGGCGCGCTTCGCGCAGAAGACCGACAAGCGCAAGCTGGCCGAGGTCATCGACGGCGCTGACATCTTCCTGGGCCTGTCGGCCGCCGGCGTGCTCAAGCAGGACATGGTGCAACGCATGGCCGACCGTCCGCTGGTGCTGGCGCTGGCCAACCCGAATCCGGAAATCATGCCGGAGCAGGTCAAGGAAGTGCGGCCCGACGCGGTGATCGCCACCGGCCGCACCGACTATCCGAACCAGGTCAACAACGTGCTGTGCTTCCCGTTCATCTTCCGCGGGGCGCTGGACGTGGGCGCGACCACCATTACCAAGCAGATGGAAATCGCCGCCGCGCACGCCGTGGCGGAATTGGCGCGGCAGGAGCAGAGCGATATCGTCGCTACCGCCTACGGCATCCAGGACCTGTCGTTCGGCCCCGAATACCTGATTCCGAAGCCTTTCGATCCGCGCCTGATCGTCAAGGTCGCGCCCGCCGTGGCGCAGGCCGCGATGGACTCCGGCGTGGCGACCCGCCCGATCGAGGACATGGAGGCGTACAAGCTGCAACTGCAGCAGTTCGTCTACCACTCGGGCACGCTGATGAAGCCGATCTACGCCGCCGCCCGCAAGGTGGCGATGGAGAAGAAGCGCATCGTGTTCGCCGAGGGCGAGGAAGAGCGCGTGCTGCGCGCGGTGCAGGTGATCGTCGACGAGAAGCTGGCCAACCCGATCCTGATCGGCCGCCCGGCCGTGCTGACCCACCGCATCGAACGCTTCGGCCTGCGCCTGCGCATGGGCGTGGACTTCACCGTGGTCAACCCGGAACACGACGACCGCTTCCGCGACTACTCCGACACCTACTACCGGATGATGGCGCGCCAGGGCGTGACGCCGCAGTACGCCAAGCTCGAGATGCGCCGCCGCACCACGCTGATCGGCGCGATGCTGGTGCACAAGGGCGAGGCCGACGGCATGATCTGCGGCACGGTCAGCAATACCGCCGCGCATCTGCGCTACATCGACCAGGTGCTGGGCGGCACCAACGAGGTCTATGCGGCGATGAACGGCCTGGTGCTGCCGGGCCGCCAGATCTTCCTGGTGGACACCCACGTCAACGTCGATCCGAGCGCGACGCAACTGGCCGAGATCACGATCATGGCCGCCGAGGAGCTCAAGCGCTTCGGCATCGAGCCCAAGATCGCGCTGCTGTCGCACTCGAACTTCGGCTCGTCCGAGGCGCCGTCGGCGCAGAAGATGCGCGAGACGTTGGCCATCCTGCGCGAGCGCGCGCCGGAGCTGGAGGTCGACGGCGAGATGCATGGCGACTGCGCGCTGGACCAGAAGCTGCGCGACCAGCTGGTGCCGGACGGTACGCTCAAGGGCGAAGCCAACCTGCTGGTGTGCCCGAACATCGACGCGGCCAATATCGCCTACAACCTGCTGAAGACGGCCGCCGGCAACAACGTCGCGATCGGCCCGATCCTGCTGGGTGTCAATGCGCCGGTGCACATCCTGACGCCGTCGGCGACGGTCCGCCGCATTGTCAATATGACGTCGCTGGTGGTGGTGGACGCCGCGGCGAAGCGGTAAGACCTCGCCACGCGAGTGGAGGAGCCGGGGCATGCCCCGGCTTTTTTATCGCCGCTGAAACTCGGTTAGTGTGCGCATACATTCCATTAACGCATTGAAACAATTCAGGTTTTCGCCGTCACCGAGGCGCGGGGATTGATTATTTAACAGCTTGCGCGTAACCTAGCGCCTTCGATGCAGGCGATCCGTCGACCGCGCTTGGCGTTGGATTGCTGCGCCACCAGACCAGACAACGTGGGTTCCCCGACTTCTTTGCCGCAACGCGCATCGCGCTCCGACAAGATCCTGCAACGGGTCCAGCCTTCGCTCCAACGGGTTGCGCGCGGAGTTCTGCACACCTTGGCTGCGTTGGCCGTGGCGGCCACGCTGGCGCAACCGGCTCAGGCGAAGCAGTCCCCGGAGGTGCTGTCGGATACGCTGGGAACCATTGCAGTGCAGCAACTGCCCAACGAGGCACAGCAGACGCTGCAGCGCATCGAGGCCGGGGGGCCGTATCCCTACGCAAAGGATGGCTCGCGGTTCGGCAACTATGAACGGATCCTGCCTCGGCGGCCGCGCGGCTATTACCGTGAGTACACGGTTGCCCGTCCGGGCAGCCGGAATCGGGGTGCGAAGCGAATCGTCTGTGGCGGCGAACAACGGGCCGCCAACGACTGCTATTACACGGAAGACCACTACAACAGCTTCAAACGGATAATCAGATGATGACTGACATTTTCGGACTGGGCGACGCCCTTGCCGCCCGCGAAGAGCGCGGCGCCGGAGATGGCTGGCAGCGGGCTCAACAACATGCCCAGAACCTTTATGACAGTGTGCTGATGATGCCCCGCTACGAGGTCGCGCACAATAAACTGCCGCCGGCGTCGCCGCAGGACGGCAACGCCGAAGTGGCCTGCGGCAGGGAGGCCGCGTTGAACCTGTTCAAGACCGTGCGACCCAATATCGTTCAGTCGATCCGCGCCTTCCGCGTGCCCGAGCTGGCACAGGCTGCCGCCGACCTCGGCCAGCATTTCCTCTACGCCAATTGCGCCCATTGCACGACCAAGGGCGAGGTGCTGGAAACCATCGCCACCGCGTTCCTCTTTCCGAAGCACTTCGGCAAGAACTTCGATGCGCTGGCCGATTGCCTGACGGACATGATCCACAAGGCCGGCGCGCAACCCGGTTTCGTCATCGTGCTCGAAGGCCTGCCGTGCGCGCAGAAGTTCGACAAGGAAGCGCGCGAGACGCTGCTCGACGTGTTCCGCGACGCCGCCGAGTTCTGGGCCGAGCGCCGCGTGCAATTCCGCGTGTTCTACTCGTTCGCCTGACCCCGTCAAGCCGGCGCGTTCGCCGGATTCCCGCGCATCGCCGCGCAGGAACCTCGGATAGAAAAGGCCCGCCAAAACGGCGGGCCTTTTTTGCGTGCAAAACGGCGCGGCGGCCGTCCCGATACGTCGCGGAAACGATCAGGCCGCCGGCGGCACCTGGCCCTGCGGCGTCAGCTGATCGATCAGTTCCGGCAGGCCGGCGCTGAGCTGCGCCGCGACGTCGTCGCGCGACATGCCGGTGCTCGAGGACAGCGTGTCGAGCGCGCCGGTGCCTTGCAGCGCCTCGGCCAGCGAGGACGGCGACACCGGCTGATTCGGACCGGTGCCGATCCACGAGGACACCTGCTCGCCCAGTCCCGCCTGCGCGAGGATCTGCTGCAGCGCGCCGATGCCGCCGGCCGCGGCGCCGATCGTCTGTGCCTCGCCGGCCGCGCCGCCCTGGCCGCCGAGCAGGCCACCCAGCAGCGAACCGAGATCGAGCCCGCCACCGCCGCCGGCCAACCCCCCGAGCACGCCGCCCAGTCCGCCCGCCATGCCGGCCGGGTCTTGCGTCGCCTCGGCGCCACCCTGGCGGCCGCGCATGGCCAGCATCGCCAGCAGGCCGAGCGCCAGCATCATCTTCGGATTCATGCCGGCTTGGCCGGATTCGCCGGCCTGCGCCGGATTGGTTTGGCCGAGCACGCCGCCAAGCACACTATCGAGCAGTCCCATCTTCAGCTCCTTGTTGTTGATTCGTTTATCGGACCGGCCGGTGCCATGCTGCGCGGACCGGCTCGGCTCGATAGCGGTCGACGGCGCGGTGCCGTCAGAATCCGCCCAGCAGCGCGTTCAGCGCGGCCAGGCAGGCCAGACCGGCGGTCTCGGTGCGCAGGATGCGCGGTCCGAGCGACACCGCCGTGAAACCTTGCGCCAGCGCGGCGCGTTCTTCCTCGGGCGACAGTCCGCCTTCGGGCCCGATCAGCAGCGTGACGCCGCTGGCGATCCAGTCGTCACGGTGTGCCTGCGCGAGGGCCACCAGCGTCGATTCGGCGCGCGGCGATACCAGCAGCCGCTGTTCGGCATCGGCCGGAATCGCCGCCAGCCACGCCTCCAAGTTAGCCACCGGCGACACCGCCGGCAAGCGATTGCGCCCGCATTGTTCGCAGGCCGCGGTGACCAGCGCCTGCCAGTGCGCGTGGCGCTTCTGCGCACGGTCGCCGCTGAGCCGCACCACCGCGCGCGCGGTCTGCAGCGGCTGGATCGCACCGACGCCAAGCTCGACGGCCTTCTCGATCAGCCAGTCCATCTTGTCGCCTCCGGCGATGCCCTGGGCCAGCGTCACGCGGAAGGGCAGTTCGCATTCGGCCGTGTCGCGCGCGCCGACCTGTGCGGTCGCGCTGCGCTTGCCGATCTCGACCAGCGTCGCGGCATGGCTGCCGCCGCGCCCGTCGAACAGCGTGATGGGCTCGCCGGGATGCAGGCGCAGCACCTGGACATGGCGCACCACCGCCTCGGGCAGCGGCAGCAGGGTATCGGGGGCAAGCGGTTGATCGACGTAGAAGCGGGGTGGCATCGAATCCAGGGAAAATCGGTCAGGCGGGGCGGGTCCGCAGGATGGGCGCGACAACCGCCATGGGCAATATGGGCAACATGGGCGACAGGGCCGATATGGGCAACCGGGCCGACATGGACCCCATCGCGGCATCGGACCCCGGCATCCGGGCGGTCAGGCTGTCAGTCGCTCAGGCAGCCTCAGAACCGGTGGCCGCGGCGACGGCCTGGTCCAGCGGCCGCGCGAAGCCCCAGCGGTAGCCGTCGAGGTCCTCGACCATGCAATAGCGGTCGCCCCAGAACTGGTCGCCGGGCGCCATCAGGCTGACCGCACCGGCCGCCACCGCGCGCGCATGCATCGTGTCGACGTCGTCGCAGTAAAGGTAGAAGGTCTGTGGGCATTCGAAGCCGGTCGAGCGCGGCGTGCGCGCGGTGCTGCCCCATGCGCCCTCGGGGGCGAACATCACGACCAGCTCGCCGTGATAGTGCATCTCGGCATGGGTGGGCACGCCGTTCTCGTCGACCACATTGCCAGGCACGAAGCCGAAGGCGCGGCTGTAGAAGTCGAGCGCGCGGCGTGCATCGCTGACGGTCAGGTAGGGAATCAGCCAGGGCGTGTTGGCAGGTTTGGTCATGATGGTGTCCTCCCGGATTCCGTACGGCAGGGGCGCCGGGGTGGGCGCGCCTGCACGCAGGCTCCACGGTGGCAGGCATCGCGCGCGAAGCGAACGCCGGACGAGCGCTGCGCCTGGCTTGCCGCAAGTCCCCCCGGTGGAGCGGTCAGCCGAGCATATCATGCCGATGTGGCGCCGCCGTCGAACAGCGGCTGCAGGTGGCGCGGCAGCGCGAACAGCGCCGCATGCAGGCCGGCGTGATAGCAGCGCAGCGCGCCGTCGAGCTGCCAGTCGGCGAGCCGCGCGGCCAGCATGGCCGGATCGGCGGCGCGCACGTCCAGCGTGTCGCTGGCGACCGCGATCGCCCACAGCGCCCCATAGACCGGAATCGCCACCGTCATCGGCTGCACCACGCGGAAATGGTCGCGCAGCCGCCGCCACAGCAGCCGCGCCGTGTCCGGGCGATGGAAGGGCGGGCCCAGATGCAGCGACATCGCGCCGCCCGGCGCCAGGCAGTCGTGCGCGGCCTGCAGGCCGCGCGCGCCGAACAGCGCGGCCGCCGGACCGTCATCGTCGGCCTCGGTCAGATCGAACACCAGCAGGTCGAAGCGGCGGCCGGCATCGCGCAGCGCCTCCATCACGGCCAGGCCATCGCCGATTTCCAGCGTTACGCGCGGGTCGCCGAAGGCGCCGTGGTGGATACCCGGCAGCCAGCGCCGCGCCAGCCGCACCACCTCGGCATCGAGCTCGGCGACCACGACCTCGCGCATGCCCGGCAGCCGCAGCAGTTCGCGCGCCGAGCCGCCGTCGCCGCCGCCGATCACCAGCGCGCTGGCGGCATTGCCATGGGCCAAGGCCATCGGGTGGATCATCACCTCATGCTGGATGAATGCGTCAGCTTCCGCGCTCATGATGCGGCCATCGAGCCGGAACACGCGGCCGAACAGCGGATGCTCGCCGATCTCGACGTGCTGGTGGGGCGAGTGCACCGAGGCCCGGAGGGTGATGTCAGCTAGTGTGGAGCCGACGCCGCTCGTCAGCCATTCGCGCCATTCGAGGGCCGCCTCGGAAGGCGCGGGCGGGGTCGCCGCCGTACCGGAAACGTCGCCTCGTTCTGGTAAAATCGCGCTTTTCCCGCCGCCAATTTCCCGCCGCATGTCTCACCTCGCACACCCAGCCACCAGCCCCTATGCCAGCCAGCCCGCGTCGCTGATGGCCAATGCGATCCGCGTCCTGGCGATGGACGCCGTCCAGCAGGCCAATTCGGGCCACCCGGGCATGCCGATGGGCATGGCCGATATCGCCGTCGCGTTGTGGAGCCGTCATCTGAAGCATAACCCGGTCAATCCGAAGTGGGCCGACCGCGACCGCTTCGTGCTGTCCAACGGGCACGGCTCGATGCTGCTGTACGCGCTGCTGCATCTGACCGGCTACGAGCTGCCGATCGAGGAGCTGAAGAACTTCCGCCAGCTGCACAGCAAGACCGCGGGCCATCCGGAATACGGCATCACGCCGGGCGTCGAGACCACCACCGGCCCGCTGGGCCAGGGCATCACCAACGCTGTCGGCATGGCGCTGGCCGAGCGGCTGCTGGGCGAGGAATTCAACCGTCCCGGCTTCGACATCGTCAACCACTACACCTATGTCTTCCTCGGCGACGGCTGCCTGATGGAAGGCATCAGCCACGAGGCCTGCTCGCTGGCCGGCACGCTGCAGCTGAACAAGCTGATCGCGCTGTGGGACGACAACGGCATCTCGATCGACGGCGACGTCGAGCACTGGTTCTCCGACGACACGCCGAAGCGCTTCGAGGCCTACGGCTGGAACGTGATCCGCGCGGTCGATGGCCATGATGTCAACGCGATCGATGCCGCCATCGCGCAGGCCAAGGCCAGCGACAAACCGACGCTGATCTGCTGCCGCACCGTGATCGGCAAGGGCTCGCCGAACAAGCAGGGCGGCCACGACGTGCACGGCGCCCCGCTGGGCGGCGCCGAAATCCTGGCCACGCGCGAGGCGCTGGGCTGGAGCCACGCTCCGTTCGAGCTGCCCGAAGAGGTCTACACGGCGTGGGACGCCAAGGCCAACGGCGCGGCGCTGGAGAAGGCCTGGACCGCGCTGTTCGAGGGCTATTCGGAGCGTTATCCGTACGAAGCCGGCGAGTTCGAGCGCCGCATGCGCGGCGAGCTGCCGGGCGCGTTCGACGCCGCGGTGGAAGCCTACCTGGCCAAGTGCGAGGAGAAGGCCGAGACCATCGCCACCCGCAAGGCCAGCCAGAACGCGATCGAGGCGCTGGCGCCGGTGCTGCCCGAACTGCTCGGCGGCTCGGCCGACCTGACCGGCTCGAACCTGACCAACTGGTCGGGCAGCAAGGCGGTGCGCGTCGATGCCTGGGGCAACCACATCAACTATGGTGTGCGCGAGTTCGGCATGAGCGCGATCATGAACGGCATCACGCTGCATGGCGGCTACATCCCCTACGGCGGTACCTTCCTGACCTTCTCGGACTACAGCCGCAATGCGCTGCGCATGGCGGCGCTGATGAAGATCCGCACGCTTTTCGTGTTCACCCACGATTCGATCGGCCTGGGCGAGGACGGTCCGACCCACCAGTCGATCGAGCATGTCGCCAGCCTGCGCCTGATCCCGAATATGGACGTCTGGCGCACCGCCGACACCACCGAGACCGCGGTGGCCTGGGCCGAGGCAATCCGCCGCCAGAATGGCCCGAGCTGCCTGATCTTCAGCCGCCAGAACCTGCCTTTCCAGAAGCGCGACGACGCCACCCGCGCCAACATCGCGCGCGGCGGCTATGTGCTGCGCGACAACGTCGACCCGCGCACCGGCCTGCCGCATGCGGTGATCGTGGCCACCGGCTCGGAAGTCGGCCTGGCGGTCGGCGCGGCCGACCAGCTGGCCGCGGAAGGCATCCGCGTGCGCGTCGTGTCTGTGCCCTCGACGACTGTGTTCGACAAGCAGGATGCGGCATACAAGTCGGCAGTCCTGCCGGCGGGCGTGCCCCGCGTGGCGGTCGAGGCCGGCGTCACCGACTTCTGGTGGAAGTACCAGGTGCAGGCGGTGGTGGGCATCGACACCTTCGGCGAATCCGCGCCGGCTGGCGTATTGTTCAAGCACTTCGGTTTCACCGTCGAGAACGTGGCGAACACCGTCAAGAGCGTGATCTGACTTCGAGGGACGTGCGGGCGCGGCGGCGCTGCCGTCGCCGGCCCGGGCGCCCGCAGCTTTTTCTACTTCCCGTTCAGGAGACGTACCATGACCATCAAGGTTGCCATCAACGGCTATGGCCGTATCGGCCGCAACGTGCTGCGCGCCCACTACGAAGGCGGCAAGAAGCATGACATCGAGATCGTCGCGATCAACGACCTCGGCGATGCCAAGACCAACGCCCACCTGACGCAGTACGACACCGCCCATGGCAAGTTCCCGGGCACCGTGTCGGTCGAGGGCGACTACATGGTCGTCAACGGCGACAAGATCCGCGTTCTGGCCAACCGCAACCCGGCCGAGCTGCCGTGGGGCGAGCTGGGCGTCGACGTGGTGATGGAGTGCACCGGCTTCTTCACCTCGAAGGAAAAGGCCTCGGCCCACCTGGCCGGCGGCGCCAAGAAGGTCATCATTTCCGCGCCGGGCGGCAAGGATGTCGACGCGACGATCGTCTACGGCGTCAACCACAACGTGCTGAAGGCCTCGGACACCGTGATCTCGAACGCCTCGTGCACCACCAACTGCCTGGCCCCGCTGGTCAAGCCGCTGCATGAGAAGCTGGGCGTGGTGACCGGCCTGATGACCACGGTGCACGCCTACACCAACGACCAGGTGCTGACCGACGTCTACCACGAGGACCTGCGCCGCGCCCGTTCGGCGACCCAGTCGATGATCCCGACCAAGACCGGCGCCGCCGCTGCGGTCGGCCTGGTGATGCCGGAACTGAACGGCAAGCTGGACGGCTTCGCGATCCGCGTGCCGACCATCAACGTGTCGCTGGTCGACCTGTCGTTCGTCGCGGCGCGCGAAACCACCGTCGACGAAGTGAACGCGATCCTGAAGGCCGCCTCGGAAGGCGAACTGAAGGGCATCCTCGACTACAACACCGCACCGCTGGTGTCGGTCGACTTCAACCACAACCCGGCTTCGTCGACCTTCGACGCGACGCTGACCAAGGTGTCCGGCAACCTGGTCAAGGTGTCGAGCTGGTACGACAACGAGTGGGGCTTCTCCAACCGGATGCTCGATACCACCGTAGCGCTGATGAACGCCAAGTAATCGTTCGTAGTGGATGTGGATGGCCGATGTCGCCGCTTTGGCGGCGACTCGGAAGCGGCGCCCTGTGGCGCCGTTTTTCATGGTCAGTGTGCGCTACCACACGCTCGCGCTGTAAAATATGGCAAATACGACACACGGACCCTTCCACGGAGGGGTTCCCGGGCGGGTAAAAATGGCGTTTTCGCTTCCCCCAAGTGGCGATTTGATCTTACACTAGCCTTAGTGTCCTCGCGTGCGCTCGCCTGGCCACGCGTATCAAACCTGAACTGGGCGTGATCATGGTGAACGTTGACACCAAGCTGCTCGTGATCTTCACCGAGTTGCTCAGCAAGCGGAACGCGACCTATGTCGCGGAGAAGATGCACATGACGGCGCCGGCGGTGTCCCACTCGCTGGGCCGCCTGCGCGAGATCTTCGACGATCCGCTGTTCATCCGCGTCCCGCATGGCCTGACGCCGACGCCGCGCGCGCTCGAGCTCGGTCCGAAGATTCGCGAGATGCTCGACCTGTGGGCCTCGATCAACGAGGGCGACGTCGACAATTTCGATCCCGCGGTCGCGTCCGGCACGCTGCATATCGGCTTCGCCGCCGAACTCGGGGATACGGTATTCAACCGCTTCGTGCTGCGCCTGGCGCAGCTCGCCCCCGAACTGCACATCCGCCTGGTCGAATCCCATTCGTGGGAGGCCGACGTGGCGTCGATGCGCGCCAACGAGCTCGACCTGGCATTCTGCGCGCTGCCCACCGGCCACCCCGAGATCGTCGAGGAAACGGTGGCCTCGCTGAACCTGTGGGTCTGCGCGCGCAAGGGACATCCGTTGCTGCAGACGGCCTGCACGCTCGACCACTATCTCGAATGCGGCCATATCTTCATGGCCTCCGCGGGCGGCACCGGGCGGCCGGCGCCTTCGCTGATTCCACTGGACTACGCGTTGCAGCAGCGTGGCCTGAAGCGCAACGCGGCCCTGACCGTGCATTCGTGGCGGGCCCAGGCCGAACTGGCCGCGCAGACCGACATGATCTTCACCGTCAACGCGCTGACCAAGGATGTGGCGTGCGAAAGCTACGGCCTGAACGCGTTCCCGCTGCCGGCCGAAATCCAGACCACGCTGGGCCTGAACATGTTCTGGCACCGCAGCCGCAACACGCATCCGATGCTGGTGTGGGCGCGCGGGCTGTTTCGTCAGGTCGTGGCCGAATTCGTCGGTGCGCCGGCGCCCGGGCTGCCGCAGCGCATGGCCGAGATCGAGCGCGAGCAGGCCTAGGCCGCGCGGCCTCGCTGCACATCGCTCCACAATAAAAAACCGGCGTCAGGCGCCGGTTTTTCCTTGCTGCGTGCCTCGTCGCACGCGGTCTCCGTATCAGCGCTTGGGCCGATGCGGGCAAGCGGTCTTGGTGCAATTGCCATACAGCGACAGCGCATGCTCCTGCAGCGCGAAGCCGCGCTCGCGCGCGATGCTTTGCTGGCGATGTTCGATCTCGGCGTCGAAGAATTCCTCGACGCGCCCGCAATCGAGGCAGACCAGGTGATCGTGGTGCTTGCCTTCGTTGAGCTCGAAGATCGCCTTGCCCGATTCGAAGTTGTTGCGCGACAGCAGGCCGGCTTGTTCGAACTGGGTCAGCACCCGATACACGGTGGCCAGCCCGATATCCATATGCTCGTTGAGCAGGATGCGATAGACGTCTTCCGCGCTCAGATGGCGCTGCTCGCTGGTCTGGAAGATTTCGAGGATCTTCAGCCGCGGCACGGTCGCTTTCAGGCCGATATTTTTGAGTTCCGCCGGACTCGGCATGGGCGTGACTCCCTAGAGTACAATGTCTGGATTGTTGAATCATAAGGGTTTTGCCGGCAAAAGTCGCCCGGCGTCGCCGGTGCCGGCAATGCGCTGAGCCCTTCACGCGGCGGCGAGCGCGTGTCCGCGCGGGCACGTTGCCGGACACGTCGTGCGGGCCGTCCATCCAGCCCACCGCCCGGCACTTTCCCTTTCTTCGGTAGCGAGAACTGCGAGTTACATGGATTCCATTCGAACATCCGCCCTGCGCCCGGCGCTGCTGACCACGCTTCTGGCAGCCATCACGCTGGCCTCCGCCGCCTGCTCGACCTACGACAGCACTTCCCGCAAGATCGCCAGCGCGATCACGCCGTACCGGATCAATATCGTCCAGGGCAACTTCGTCTCGCGCGAAGCCGCGGCGCAACTGCGCGAAGGCATGACGCGCGACCAGGTGCAGTTCCTGCTGGGCACGCCGCTGCTGACGGACGTGTTCCACGCCAATCGCTGGGACTATGTGTTCTCGTTCAAGCGCGGCAACACCCAGGTGGTGCAGCAGCGCCGCTTCACGGTGTTCTTCGACAATGATCGCCTGGTGCGCTTCGGCGGCGACGAATTGCCGTCGGAATACGAGCTGATCGCCGAAATCGACGGCATGAAGCGCACGCCGGACGCAAAGGGCACCAAGTCGGCCCCGCAGCAGGCCGCCGCCCCAGCCGAGCAGCAGACCGAGCAGCCGCA